>JAAUPU010000174.1 GCA_012032975.1 Caldilineaceae bacterium
AGAGCTTTCCGAAATACTCTCCCCTGACCGTACGACCTGACCATCCGCCGTAGGCCGGGTCGCTGAGCTTTGATGCACATGGGCTACAAGCCAGCGCACAGTTGTAAACCAGGTGCACCAGTGTGAATGAACCATGCCCGAACTTTGAGTGTCCTCGCTTCTCATAAACAAAAAGATGCAGCGCCGGATGTTCTCGGCGCTGCATCTTTTTCTTCTACAAACAGACGGGCCAAGCTCTGGACTACATCATGCCGCCCATGCCGCCCATGCCACCGTCGCCAGCAGGCATTGCCGGCTCTGGCTGCGGGATGTCGGTGACCAGCGCAGAGGTGGTCAGGATCATCGCCGCGATGGAGCAGGCGTTCTCGACTGCGCTGCGGGTTACCTTGGCCGGATCGATGATGCCGGCTTCCAGCATGTCCACATATTTGTTCTGCAACACATCGTAGCCTGTGGTGCTCTTGCCTTCGCCATGCAGCCCACGCACCCGTTCGATGACGACCGGGCCATCCAGGCCAGCATTCTGCGAAATCATGCGCATGGGTTCTTCCAGCGCACGGCGCAAGATCTTCAGACCGGTTGCCGCGTCACCTTCCAGGGCGACGCCATCCAATGCGGGAATCGCGTTGATCAACGCCACACCACCGCCGGGGACAATGCCCTCTTCGACTGCGGCGCGGGTTGCGCTCAACGCATCCTCGACACGGTGCTTCTTCTCTTTCAGCTCGGTCTCGGTCGCTGCGCCCACACGGATAATGGCGACGCCACCGGCCAGTTTGGCCAGGCGCTCTTGCAGCTTCTCGCGGTCATAGTCGCTGGTGCTGGCGTCGATCTCGGCGCGGATCTGGTCGATCCGGCCCTTGATCTCGCCGCCATCGCCAGAGCCACCAATAATGGTGGTCGTGTCCTTGGTGCTGACGATACGGTCACAGCGGCCCAAGTCCTCGAGCATAACGCCTTCCAGATTACGACCCAGCTCTTCGGTGATGACCTGACCACCGGTGAGGATGGCAATGTCGCGCAACATGGCCTTGCGGCGGTCGCCAAAACCAGGCGCCTTGATCGCCAGGGCGTTGACCATACCGCGCAGCTTGTTCAGGACGAGGGTGGCCAGGGCTTCGCCATCGACATCCTCGGCCAGCACGATCAGTTCTCGCTTGCCAATCTGGATCAACTTCTCCAGCACCGGCACGATGTCCTGTGCGCTGCTGATTTTCTTGTCGGTGATCAGGATGTACGGGTCGCCGATTTCGGCTTCCATACGCTCGGAGTTGGTGACGAAGTAGGGGCTTAGGTAACCACGGTCGAGCTGCATACCTTCCACATATTCGGTCTCGAACTCCAGACCCTTGCTCTCTTCGACGGTGATGACGCCGTCCTTGCCAACCTTGTCCATGACCTCGGCAATCAGATCGCCGATGACGGAATCTGCGGCAGAGATGGTGGCAACCTGGGCGATGCCGTCCTTGCCGGAAACGGGCGTGGACATGGCCTTGATGGCCTCGACCACGGCGTCGCGGCCGGACTCGATGCCCCGCTTGAGCAGCATGGGATTCGCGCCCGCGGTGACATTCTTCAGGCCTTCGGTAACGATTGCCTGGGCCAAGACGGTGGCGGTGGTCGTGCCGTCGCCGGCGACGTCGTTGGTCTTGGTGGCGGCTTCCTTGAGAAGCTGAGCGCCCATGTTCTCAAACGGGTCTTCCAGCTCGATCTCCTTGGCGACGGTCACGCCGTCATGGGTCACAGTGGGGCTGCCCCATTTCTTGTCCAGCGCCACGTTGCGGCCCTTGGGTCCAAGGGTGGTCTTGACTGCGTTGGCGAGTGCGTCCACGCCGGTCTTAAGTTTTCGGCGAGCGGCATCTTCAAAGACGATTTGTTTGGCCATTTTTTACGTTCTCTCCTTAGGTGTATTCAACTCAATCGCTAGCAATTGGGGGACGAGGCGGTACAGCCTAGCCGTTGCCGTTCTCGACAACCGCCAATACGTCGGTCTCTTTCAGGATCAGATACTCAACGCCATCCAGCTTGATCGTGGTGCCGGCATAGCGGGCGTACAGAACGACATCCTCGACATTCACTTCCATCGCGGTGCGCTCACCATCGTCATTGCGCAGGCCAGGACCCGCGGCAATCACCTTGCCCTGCTGTGGTTTTTCCTTGGCAGTCTCCGGCAAAAGATACCGGACATTGGTCTGCTCATCCTGCTCGAGTGGTTTGATGACGAGACGGTCACCCAGCGGTCTGAGGTTCATAGGATAGATCCTCCCTTGAATTTTGGAACATTCTTGAAATTCGACGATGCAACATACGGCGCAATAAATATGGGCCGAGTTAGCACTCTAACGGTTAGAGTGCTAACTCGGCCCTATGATAGCCCATACAATTTGGCGGCGCAAATCCGTTATTGACTAAATCCCACCTTTTTCTGCGCTTTTGTAAAAGATTCTCATATACTTTCCGTTAGATTTTTGTTTGCGCACCAATACGCCGTCACACCGTCCCGATCCATCCCAAGATTCTAGGTCGAGGCCAGACCGTCGATATAGTCTATCATCTCCTGCTCCTCGCGCACGTATTCGGTCAACTGGAAAGCGGCGTAGAGATCACGGCTCTCGATGAAATATTGGCGCGAGCGCTGTTCGTCGCCCAATTCCAGAGCCACGTGACCCAGATTGTGAAACGTCGCGGCCATATCGGTCCACGCACCGCGTCGCTCGGAAAGCGCGAGATCGCGTTCATACCACGCCAGCGCGTCGTCGTAGGACTTCTGTGCATAGCTGGCAGACCCCAGGTTGTTGTAGCAGGTGCTGATCCCAGTGACGTCGTCGATGCGCTGAAAGATGCCAAGCGCCTGCTGATAGGCGCGCATGGCCTCCTCGATCCTCTCCAGCCCTTCCATGGCCAAGCCCATATTGTTGAACGCGCTGGCGCTGACATGGTCATTGCCCAGCCGCAATGCAATCCGCAACGCTTTGCGGTGTTCGTTGAAGGCGCGCTCATAATCGGACAGGCTGTAGTGGGCGCTGCCAAGGTTCATATAGGCCGTTGCCAGACCCAGTTGGTTGCCAAGTTGCGCCACGCATTCAAATGCCGCAAAAAAGTAGCGCAAAGAGCGTCGCGGCTCATCCAGGATACGATACGAGGTTCCTAGATCAGTAAAGGCGTAGGCCAGCTCGTCCAGCAGATCTTGCCGATCAAAGATGTCGGCGGCACGATTCAGCCAATCGATAGCTTCCTCCACCTCGCCGGTGAAAAACGTTGGCGCCCAATGTTCATCAACAACAGGCCGTGGGTGCGCGAATCTGAAAGGGCCAGCGAAGCCGTCGCGCCGGCTGCCAACCAGCGCTGAATGCCCAGTGGGTGGCGCCAAAACGCATAGTGTGCCATGGCCAAGGCAAAACGCCGTGCCAGTTGCATGTCGCCCACGAAATGCACATCACCGGTTGGCCCAATGAGGGTGGTCCGGTCTACGTTGGGGTCTTCAATGATCTCTAGCGGGGTGCGCTGCCACACACGCTGGACCCGTGCGTTACACCAATCCGCGGCACGATAGATGTTACCCCATTCCACATCTACCTCTGGCCACCGCTCTACGGGAATGTGCAAATATTGCTCGGCCATGCCCACGTAGTAGCGGGCATGGGTGCGCTCCCAGTCTTCGCCGAGCATGGTGGCATTTTGCGCCAGGTAGCGACGGATCATGGGATGCATGACCACACGGCGGTTGTACCGATCCATCTCGAGCAAGGCCCGCTCAAGCAGCGCGTTCAGGGTGTGTTCCAGGTCGTCATCCGTGCCTAAATCTGCCCAGAATAGATCGTGCAGCGCGACGAGGGATGCGCCGCCCGTGGCGCTGACCATCTGCTCCAACAGTGGACCCGCCAGTGGCTCCAGCAGCGCAAAGGTTTCGACCGTCAGCGCCACAAGCCCGTTGGTGCTCAAGACACCGTCGTCGTCGACCATCTCCTGCAACATCACGACCAGATCGGGCCATTCGTAATCCAGCATGAGACCGAACAAGAGCCGTAGCGCAAGCGGATGGCCCTGGGTAATCGCAAACAGTTCCTCTTCGTTGGCCAGCGCGATGGGCTGCACCCGTTCCGGCGCGCGTTGACGGATGAACGACTTCACGTTGTGGGGTGCAAGCCCCTTCAAATGCAAGTGTTTGTGTCCAACCAGATCCGCGATTGCCGGGTTGAAGTCACGGTCAATAAAGAGGACGCGCGATTGTCCGTTTGCATCGTGTAGATGACCAATGATGCTGACCAGGGTATTGAGTTCTTCACTGGTGGCGTCGGATAGTTCATCCAAGATCAGCAGACGTTTACGTTGGTAAAGCTGCTCCAAAATGCTGATGCCCCAGCGCTCGGTGCTGACCCGTGTCAGCGTGGTGCCAAAGACGGTGTCCATAGTGCGCACGATGTCGTAGAGTCGGAAGCGATGGGAGCCAGCCGCACCCACACGGATGATGCCGTCGGTAAAATGGTGAAAGAGGTTCCATGCAGAGGCCGTAGCCAGCGTCGTCTTGCCGCTGCCCTGCTCGCCACTGATGGCGATGGCTGGCAAATCCTGGTGTTCAGTCATCCAGTGGTGCAACTGGAGCAACTGTGTCTGTCGCGCGGCAAAACCCTCCAAACGATAGACTTCGAGGTTGTTGGGCGTCGATTTTTGTGCAGAATCGAAAGTTGGCATTCTTGACCTATGGCAGAAGGTGGGCAGGCAACGATCGTGGGTGGCGTCTCTTTGCGTTCACCAACGACGTACAGGCGCCCAGCATCTCAACGAAGGATATGGCCGGCTACAACACTAGACATGGAAAGTCGCTGGCGGATGCGATCTCATCGTTCATGGCCGCGGACATCGCGGAGCCGCCCATCACACGACCTAGATTCTTGTCTTCTTCGCCAGAGTCGATCAGGATCAGATCGGGACGAATGCGCTTGGCCAATGTGTTGACATTGTAGGACGTCACCCGTTCGACCAGCTGCACCTTCGAGATGACACCCTCGCGCACAGCGGGCGGCTTCTCCGAAACCGAACTGACGAACAGGTCGATCTCAGAGTTCTTGGCCAACTGGTGCAAGATCTCGATCCCACCTTTACCCGCGCCGATCAACCAGATACGCATCGCACCCCTCCCCTTTTCTCAAAGTACGCCTCTCAAAGTATGCCTTTCAAATCACGCCCAGAATGCTCATCAAATAGAAAAAACAGTAGATCACGATCATGGATGGCACGCCAACGACCAGCCCGGCGCGGATCATATCTTTGCGCTCCACTGCCCCAGTCACAGCCACCAGCGTCATACGGGCCGAAGCACTGGGCAGCATATAGGCCAGCGCCAGGGTCATCACAGTCGGCACCACCAGCCGAGCCGGCTCGATCCCGCTGGCTGTCCCAAGCGTGATCAAGATGGGCGCCAGGATTGCACCCAGGGTGACATTGTTCATGAACTGGGTCAGCACGAACGCCATCAAGACCAGTGCGCCAGGATGGCCGCATAGGGCAGCCCTTGGAGCATGGGCGAGAGCAGGCTGGCAAACCATGCGCTGGCGCCGGTCTTGCTCATGGCATCGCCAAGTGTCAGTCCGGCGCCGATCACAAAAAAAGACGCCCCAGTTGACGCCTTTGAGGTCATTCCAGTCGATCACTTCTTCGATGGAAAGGACGGCCACCGCGCCGATGGCGACGACCGCGCTGCTGAGCAGTGTCGGCGGCAAATTGAGCAGATCCTCGATGGCTTTGCCCGCGATCCAGAAGGTGACCGAAACGGCCAGCACCACCAAGATTTCGCGCTCCGGTCCTTTGAGGCTGCCCAGGCGAACCAGCTCCACCATGGCCGGCCGTGTGTCGATTGTGATGTCCGGCACCCGTATGGAGCGCTGCAACAGGAACCAGCTTAACGGCAACAAGATCAGCACGAGGGGCAGACCGTAGCTCATCCAATCCAAAAAGCCAAAAGTGCTCTCCATGGCAAGCAGACCACTGGCGATCGCGTTCTCGCCGCTGCCCATGATGGTGGCGATGGCGCCGAAGCTGGAGCTAAACGCAATGCCCAAATTAGAGCGGTCAGCGCACGTCTGGCATGTTCGGGCCGCGAGACTCGCTGCGCGATGGTGATCGCCACCGGGATCAGCACGGCGGCCGTCGCGGTATTAAGCACCCACATGCTCAGGGTCGTGGTAATCGTCATCAACCCCAGCAAGAGCCAACGAAACTGTCCTTTGCTGGCCACGATGGCCGAGAGGGCCAGCCGTCGGGTCAAGCCATGTTTGCGTAGCGCTTCGGCCAGAAAAAGGCTGCCCAGGATCAGAAAAACCACCGGCTGCCCGAAAGGGGCGAACGCGCCGGAGGCATCGTCGATCCCCAACGCAATCTGGGCGATAGGCACCATGAGCGCGGCGATGGGCAGGGGCGCGGGTTCCAGGGCCAGGATGCTGCCGGTAAAGACAAAGAGCGCGATTGCGCTGTGCGCCTCGGGGGTCAACCCAGGGGGGCGCCGGCAAGAGCAATACGCCGATGGTCAGACCCAACACGATC
>JAAUPU010000175.1 GCA_012032975.1 Caldilineaceae bacterium
AGGCGTCACCTGTCGAGAAGAGGCCGTCTGTGACCAGACCGAGCTCGACCCGCTGCGCGTGGCGTTTCGTATCTTGGCCAGCAGCCGCATCTTTGCCCCACCGCCCCTACGCCACCCAAATCGACGGTCGATTCGGCGAGCGACTTCACCTTCTAGGCACGATCGAACCGCTTCAATTGCAGGGAGAGCCCGGTCAACAGACGGCGCTCACCCTGGTCTGGCAGGCTGCGGATGCGATGGACGCCGACTACACGACGACCATTCAGTGGCTGAACGAAGAGGGCATACCGGCTGCCCAGGTCGATCTTTCGCTGCCCGGCGGAACATCGAACTGGCTGCCGAACCAGGTCGAGCTGCAATCGGTGGTCGCCACGTTGCCAGAGGAGCCGGGCGTTACCGACTGGTGGCAGCCGTCTATGATGCCGAGCAGACGGGCTTTCCAAGGCTGCTTACAGAATCAGGTCAGGACCTGATCGAGCTTGGCATTGTGGACGTCGCGGCCCCAGAATAAGGCGACTTTGGCATCAACAGATGAGAGACAGAAAGGACAGAATGAGTTGGCGTCACCCCGTCATCCCCTCATCCCTGTCATCCCCTCACCCCGCCACCGCAAACTCGGCCCACAACCCCTCTTCCTGTGGCTCCCAGTAGTCGGTCGTCACCGATTCCAGGTCAAAGAACTGATAGGGATCGACCTTCTTGTACTCGGCGTACGGTCCTGACCAATCCTTGCGCCGCGCCTTGTAGGCGTGGTGTCCCTCGCGAGTGTGATATTCGAAGACCATGATGTACTTGCCGGTGGGTTCGCCCTCGCGACTTACCTCGCGGTAGTAGCGCGCAGCTTTCCATTCTGGGAAGAGTTCGGCCTGATGCTCGTGCAGAAAGCGAAACCAGCGCCGAATCATCTCGTCGTGATCGACCTGACTCGCCCTCGCGCACGCGCCAGGTTTCGAATTCGATGAAACTCATTGTCGTCCTTCCTCTTTCTTTCAACGGGAAATTGCCGGGGCAAAAGGTTGATTCCCCCAGAACGGATCGAAATCCTGGGGCGATGCAGTGCATCGTCTTGTGCGGGGCGGTCGCTCTAGAAGTCGACCGACTTGCCGTCGTAGGCGTACATAAAGAGCTGGTGTAACTCTTCCGTGTCGGGGACACGCGGCGAGGCGAAGAAGGCGTTGTCGATCTCGGCATTTTCGACGCAGGGCGACATCGCCGCGCTGTAGGAATCGCGCGAGATGCTCATGTCTGCAACACGGGTAGGCAGACCGATGGAGCGTTCAAGGTCGCGGATTCGATCAATCAGAATGCCGCCGGCCTCTGTCTCATCGCGGCTGTCGGTAAAGCCGATGAAACGGGCGATGTCAGCGTAGCGACCCAGCCCGCCTGCCAGTGTAAATTCCATGGTGTACGGCAAGAAAAGCCCAACAGTCCGACCGTGTGGCACCTTAAAATAGGCGCCGAAACTGTGGCCCATCGAATGGGCGAGCGCCGGCCAGGAATTGACAAAACCAAGGCCGGCAATCGTGGCGGCATTGGCCATTTTGGCACGCGCCTCGTCGTCGTTGAGACCGTCCGCTACCGCACGCGGCAGGAATTCGAAGACCAGCTTGGCCGCGGTAAGACAAAGGCCGTCGGTATAATCGTTTCGATAGGTGGCGGCGTAGCCTTCGATGGCGTGGGTCAAGACGTCGATGCCGGTGTCCGCGGTAATCGATGGCGGCAATTGCTTGGTCAGGCATGGGTCTACAATCGCCATGGTCGGGGTCAGTTCCCGGTTGCCAAGCCCCAGCTTTCGTTTCTCCTCCACATCTGTCAACATCAACATCCAGGTCGCCTCGGCGCCTGTGCCGCTGGTAGTGGGGATGGCGATCATCTTCACTTTGCTCAGGTGGAGGTGGTAGATCGGGCTGATCTCCTCCGGCTCAATGTCCGGCCGTTCGTAGAGCGCCCAGATGGCCTTGGCCGCATCCATTGCGCTGCCGCCGCCGAGACCCACGATCCAGTCCGGCTCGAAGCTGCGCATCAGCTCGACCCCGCGCCGCACCGTTTGCAAGCTTGGCTCTGGCTCGACCTCCGGGAAGGCCAGCGTCTCCATGCCCGCCTTGATCAGGTGATCGGCGATGCGTTCGGTGAAGCCAAGCTTGTGCAGCGTTGGGTCGGTGACGATGAAGGCGCGGCGTCCCTCCAATTCCTCCAAATATTGCAGCGCGTCCTCGCCATGCACGATGTAGGGGCAGTTAAAAAACCACATGTCAGGCTCGTTTTCTCCGCTAGCGTCAAGTGCGCACTCAGGCGTAGGTGGTGTCGACGCGGGTCGCGCAGCGCACCAATTCCTGGGCGGCCTTGACATTCTTCATGATCTTGACCAGGTTGCCATCCAGCTTGAGCTGACGGGTCATCAGCCCCTGCACCGGGTCCAGCTTGTTGTCCAACACCTTGCGCCATTTCTCCATGGACGCGGTGATCTTGAACTCTGCATCGCGGGCGCTGGCGTCATCCAGAAACGCGGCTTCCCGGCACGCACCGTGCCAGAGATCGAGATAGATCGCGCCGCCCTCTTCAATGACCAACAGTACATCGCCTTCCCAGTTCTTGGCCGCGCTGGCATAGGCGTCGCTGCTCTTGATCGCGCCGTCGAACTGTTCTGTCCATTCTGCGCTGGGGAAAACATAACCCATTTGGTTGCTCCTTGGGATTCAAGTCTGGATTTGGTCTCGACAGATCGTTCATCGATCTATTTGTATAGAATCGGTGTGTTGACGGTGTTCCAATCGCGTGACTTGTGCCGGGCGATGACCCTGAGGAGGGAAAGGGTGGCAGGCGCGCGCCTGAGGAGGCGCCGGATCCGCTGCGTTTGCGTTGCAGCCGCGCCAGCCGGTGCTCAAGCTCGGCGATCTGGCTCGCCCGGGCGGAGAAACGCGGCGCGGCTGCCAGGTTATGCAATGCCCATCCCGCCCACATCTCCGCCTGCTCGAGATCCTTAACCTGCCACTCGTAATACTTGGCCAACTCGACATAAGGCAAGGGGTCGGCGCCCGGCACGGTGGAGAGCCATTCCTGCCAGACCTCGGCGGCTGCCTCCCATCGCTCTTGGCGGCGGAGAAGCTGGGCAAGGCGGTCGAAGATCTCGCGCTGGTCATCGGGCCGGCGCACCCGCTCCAAGGCCCGGCGATAGGCAGGCTCGGCCAGCGCCCACTCTTCGACATTGTCATAGCAGCGGGCAAGCGCGAGCCATTCCAGCCCGTCCAATTCGGCAGGCTCCAACTGATCGGGAGGAGGCTCGAAAACGGCTGCCAACCGTTCGGCAATCCCGACCATGGATACGATGTCCTCCTGGTTGTGGTAGAAGACATTGGCCATCGGCCCCGCGTTGCCGCTCTGTACATATTGAGTGTAGAGCAAGGGGATCATGTGGCCCGGCACATCGTCCTCACTGCGCAAAAGCCCCAAGATGTGTTGTTCCAGGTTGATCAGCCGGCAGCTTTGAAGCCGCCGCCGCCAGAGCTGGCGCGCGGGATGGAGCAAGTCCAGATGGGCGCGGCCTGGCTCCAGAAGCCCCGGCAACCCAACGCCATTTGGCAGGAAGCCCTGATTCTGGCGATAGCGAGTGCGCAGCAGCGGCAGGTCGAAGGAACGGCCGTTGAAGGTGACCACCACTTCTTTTCCCCCAAGCAGGTCGGCCAGTGCTGTGAGCAGCGCCGGTTCCTCCGCCGGGTTGCGCATAAAGAGTTGATGCACGGCAAAGCGCGCGGCTCCGTCGGAGGAAAATTCAAACTGGCCCACACCCACCATAAAACAGTAGACCCCCGCGCCGCCGCCCAATCCGGTCGTTTCGGTGTCGATAAACGCGCGCGCCGAAAATCGTGCACGCTGTGGAGGTCGAATTTCGGAAAAAGGGAGCGAAGGCGGATGGCGTGCGCAACAACAGGGAATCCAGGCCAACGCCGCCTCGCTCCTGATCTGCCGCCAACGTGTGGGTGCTCAGGTAGCAGGCACCGGCCTCGTTTTGGATGACCATGCCGGGCGCGGCTTCTTCCAGCCGGGCGGAGAGGGCCGCACGCGATTCGGATGGTTCGTACCCGATAGGGGGCGTCGGGAGCGTCGGCTCCTCCCGTTGGCGTTGGGCGCGCAGCCCCTGAAGTCGGCGCAAGCGGTCAAGTGTCGAGGACATGATGGGCGGATTGTAGCACAAAGCCAAGAGGATTGGCGACCGGCCATCGCTTCTGATACGATGGCAATTGCTGGTGGGGCGCCGTTGAGCTTGCCTGCGCCGCGGCTCCGTGCCTGATATCGATAGCCCGCACTGCTACCTTCTGAGCAGGAGCTTCAGAAGCACTTCCTCACAACGAAAGACGACCCGTCGTGATTCCAGATTATCCACCTCTGTTTTGGGTGACGGCCATCACGGCCGTCATTTTTCTGGGCATCGCCAAGGCTGGCTTTGGCGGCGGCATCGGCGTCATCGCGACGCCTCTGATGGCGCTGACCATCTCGGTGACCGATGCGGCGGCGATCCTGCTGCCGCTTCTGATCATCACCGACATCTTTGCGCTGCGCCATTATTGGGGTGTCTATGATCGGGCGAGCATCCGCCTGATGCTGCCGGGCGCGGTGGTTGGGGTCGCGGTCGGCGCGCTGGTCTTTGGCTATTTCGCGGACAATGAGCGCGCGCTACAGATCAGCCTGGGCGTGTTGTCGCTGGCCTTTGTCGCGTACCAGGCGACGCGTTCGATGTTGCTGGGCGCGCTTGCCCAAAGCCGTCCACCCGCCTCGGCTGGCGTAGCGCTGGGTGCAGCGGCTGGCTTCACCTCCACATTGGCCCACGCCGGCGGTCCGCCAGCCACCATCTATCTGCTCCCCCAGCAATTGCCGCGCGCGGTCTTTGTGGGCACGAGCGTGCTCTTCTTTGCCGCGGTCAATCTCTTCAAACTGGCGCCCTATGGCTACCTGGGCCTGCTGCGCGTGGGCAACTTGACCACGATCGCGCTCTTGGCGCCGTTGACCTATGTGGGCGTGCGTCTGGGTATCTTTCTCAACAAACGCTTCACCGACCGATGGTTCAACCGTTTCGTCTACACGTTGCTGCTGCTGACCGGGATTCAGCTGATCTTGGGAGAGAATCTGATCGGGATTGTGGTCAGAGAGTTGAAGCTCGGTGGGTGAGGTTGGGCGCTGGAGATTGGGGATGGAGGCGCGGCCGGCGGTGTCATAGAGTGCGGCTCACATGGCATCAACGCCAGGCCAAGGATCATCAACATCTGATCAGCCGTGGGTGCCCAGGTTTTTGATTTCTGAATCGGGCGCGGGTGTGATGGTGCGCGCTTCCACAAGGATGAGCGCCGCGATGCCGGCGAGTGAAATGAGCAGCGTCACCGGCGCGGCGACCTGGCCCAGCATGATGACGAGCAGAGCGGTGACCAGGCCGATCAAGAGGCGAGGCAGCGGCGCGCGCCCTGTCGCCCGCCACAGCGAAAGACCCATTCCCCCCACAAACAGCAAGAGGCTTACCCCCAGAGCAACACGTCCTTCCAGCGGGAATGGATCCTCCAAATGGGATACGGCGTGCTCAAGCGATGCGGCATAGAGGATCACGCCGCAGAGCATGGGAAAGTGGAGCAAGCTGTACACGTCGCGGGCCATCATGGAGAGATCGGCGCCGTGCGCGGCTTCAAGCGCCCGGTCGAGCAGCGGCTTCGCCTTGGGGAAGTAGCTCCACCAGAGCACGCAGGTGAGCGCCACGGCCAACACAGCAAGCGTGAAGAGCGTTTGTGTCCACTCGGCGCCGCTGACACCGCCAGCCGCCACGATCAGTGTTTCTCCCAGTGCGATGATGACAAAGAGGCCGTGACGTTCTGCGAAGTGGTCCGGGTGCAGATCCCAGCCCTCGGAGCGCCCGCCCACCATAGCCGCGACGATATCCAGCAGAATGGCTGCGCCCCATAGCCAATATTGGGCCGACCCGCCGACATATCCGCCGATCAGGACCGCGACCAGGCCGCCAATGGAGACGGTGGCAAAGCCTCGAACCGCGACCTTCTGCCCTGGGTCCAGCGAGGCAACCCAGATGTAGAGCGTTAGGCCAAGCACGCGGACGAGCACATACGTGACCGCGAACCAGAGCGCGCGGTCGCCAAACGCGCCGGGCACAGCTACGGCCATAAAAAAGGCGATTGCCGTGGCCAGCAGGGTTCCCAACTGGATCAGCTGGTGGGTTGTGTCCGCGGCATTGAGCGCCCAGGTGTACTGGGTCCACGCCCACCAGACCAGCCAGAAGACGAGCACGGCCTGGCCCACCGTCGTCCAGGTGATCCCGTCGTGCATAAGGGCGACCGTCTGAGTCACGGCAAACACAAAAACGAGGATCGAACAGGAGCTCGACGAACGTGACCTTCTGGTTGTCTGGCCCCACCATCGATGCAAATCCGGATGCCCCGACCTTCATGTTCGCTCCTGTTTCTGCTGCCCGTACGAGCGTTCAATGTACAGGACGCTGATGATTCTGATGCGATTACAGGG
>JAAUPU010000176.1 GCA_012032975.1 Caldilineaceae bacterium
TTGTCATCTTGTCATCTTGTCATCTTGTCACCCTGCCACCCTGCCACCCTGCCACCTTGTCATCTTGTCATCTTGTCATCTTGTCATCTTGTCATCTTGTCACCCTATTGCCTCACGCCATCGTAATCGGTCCCAAAACCTGGGTGCGGCGCATGTAGCGGCGCTGGCTGTCGTCGAAGCTGTCGCGGCGGTGCATGGTGCAGCGGTTGTCCCACATGATCAGGTCGCCAGGTCGCCACTGATGCCGCCAGACAAACTGTGGCTGGGTGGCGTGGGCATAGAGTTCGTCAAGCAATGCGCGGCCACTCTGCTCGTCCAGCCCAACCACGCTCTGCGCGCTGCTGGGGCTGAGGAAGAGGGTCTTGCGCCTTGTCTCCGGGTGGACGCAGACCAGGGGATGCACGGGCGGTGTAGGTGGATTGTAGGCCGGGTTGCGATGCACATAGACTGCGCTGAGATTGGCAATACGCGCCTGGGTCTGCGGGTCGAGTGTCTCGTAGCCGGCGTAGCCGCTGCTCCAATAGGTATCGCCGCCGCTGGCAGGCGCTCCACACAGTAGAGGATCGAGATCGTGCCTGGTTCGTGGAGGAAAACCAGATCGGCGTGGAATTCAAGTTCAGCGTTGCCCAGTGCGCCCACGCTTTGACCGGCCTCCCTCACATTGGAAATCACACAGATTTCCGGCACATGTGGGTCGCGATCCTTGAGATTGGTGGGGTGTGGGACCGGATGGCCAAAGTGGGCGGTGAAGCGCACCTGGTCGTTGGGATCGAGCTGCTGGTCGCGGAAGAGCAGCACACTGTTGGCGTGGAACGCATCTCGCAACTGCGCTGCCGCATTGCTCTCCAACGGGGCGGACAAATCCACGCCACTTACATGGGCGCCCAGGGCGCCGCCGGTGGGCTGAATCTGAATCTCTGACATATTTTTTCTCCCTCTGTAGCTGGTTGGTGGGCCGACAGTGACCATTCTATCATCAGCTACTGAATCTTGGATCAATCTCGAAAATCAGGCGCTTGATCTTACGCTTCAGCATGGACATACCGTATGGACATGCCGTCGAATAACAACAAGGAGAAATCAATGAAGATCACAGATGTCAAGCTTTACGTGTTGGAGCACCCCGAACTCACCCAGAGTTCGCATCGGCTGGTGCAGGTGCCGAACCTGCATCGCATCCAGTATACCCATCAGGGCGTCCCAGGCGACCGCCCGCAGCGGCAGTCGTTCATCGAAGTCTCGACCGACGGGGGCGTCAGCGGTCGCTGTGACACGCGCACATTGACGCCACGACAGGTCGAAATTTTGCGCCGCCATGTGGTGGGCGAAAGCCCATTTCACCGCGAGCGGCTCTTCCAGATGCTCTTCAAGGGCACACGCTGGGTCTATCAGGAACCCGGCTGGTTTGGCGAATTCGACAACTGCCTTTGGGAGATCGCCGGCAAGGTGGCCGGGCTGCCGGTCCACGATCTGGTGGGCAAACTGCGCCCCCGTTTCCCCGTCTATCTGACCGGCGGCGACGGTTCGATTGCAGATTATCTGCGCGCGATCGAGCAAGGTCGCGAGTTTGGCGTGGCCGCGTACAAGTTCCATTCCTACAAAGGCGGCAAGGCCGACATCCCCATTTTCCGTGCGGTTCGACGCGAGGTGGGGCCGGACTATGTGCTGATCGACGACCCGGTCTGCTCCTATTCGCTGCGCGAGGCCATCGAGGTGGGACGGGTGCTGGAGGAGCTGGATTTCCTCTGGCTGGAGGAGCCAATGCACGAGCAGAAGATGAGCCTCTATCAGGAGCTCTGCCGCACGCTGACCATCCCGGTGATGGCGACGGAGCGGCTGATGAACGACATGGACTTGACCGCACAGTGGCTGATCCAGGGCGCAACGGATCGGTTGCGGGCGCGCGCAACCTTTGGCACGACGCAGGTGCTGAAGCTGGCCCACTTTGCTGAATTGCACGGCGCCAACGTCGAGCTAAATGGGCAAGGTGGTCTCTTTGGCATTGTCCACGCCCATCTCGGCTGTTGCATCGACAACACAGACTATTACGAATACTTCGGCAACGGCGGCGAGCAAAATCGTCGTCAGGGGGAGGCGTGGGGCTTGCTCAATGCACCGCTGATCGAGGATGGTCATATCGCGCCGCCGGAGGGATCCGGCTGGGGAGCAGTGTGGGACGAAGCGCGTTTTCAGTCGCTGGTGGTGGCGACGCATTGAAGTGGCGATGGTAGCCATTTGCTCACGGGTTGAGCCGCGCCTGCGGTTGCAAACCGCAGCTACACATCGTCTGTTGTTTGGTGAACCATGCGAGGGATGCGTTACGGCGCGACGTAAAACGGCTCTTCCAAAAACTGCATCGGATCGACGCCCACGCCGAAGATGCGCAATTCCCAGTGGAGGTGGTTGCCCGTGCTCAGCCCCGTTGTGCCGACCAGACCCAGCACATCACCTGGCGCGACGCTCTGTCCGACCGCGACATTCAGTTGACTCTGATGCCAGTAGCCGGTGAAAACGCCGAGACCGTGGTCGATGACCACCGCGTTGCCGCGCACAGCCAACGCTTCTGCCAGCACCACCACACCGGCCGCCGGCGCCAGGACGAGCGCGCCTTCGGGGGCGCCAAAATCTTGCCCCGCGTGATAGCTGGCATACGGGCCACCGTTGTAGCTGCGCCGCGTGCCAAAGGGGCTGGTGGTTGCGTATTCTTCGGCAATCGGCCGGGCGAAGCGATCCCATATCTGCAACGTGGGCGAGACCTGGCTCCAGACGTTGGTCAGTTTCGCCAACTCTTCCTGTACAACGGTCGGGTCGAGAAGATCGCCCTTGTCATCTGGCAGCACAATCTCCTGGCTATCATAGGGGCCTTCGACTACCGGAATCTGCCAGCTGCGCGTCACGGGGATGCCACCGCTGGTCGTGTAGGTCAGCGCAAATTCGTACGGTGCAGGGTCGAGGAGGGCGGGGGTTGGCAGAAAGGCAAACTGTCGCGTGACCTGGCCGTCGCTGGTGCGAAGCTGATCGGCAGGCCATTCCAGGATGCGGTCACATCGATCGCGCGATCCGAGTTGACGTAGACGCGGCCGGTACGCCCCCTGCACCAACGACGCAGGCGCCTGCACGCTTTGGATAGCGCCGAAGCGCAGCGCTTCCGGCAGCGTTTGTCCGCTGGGAATGCGCACCGCCTGGCCTGGATAGAGGCGCGCCGATGTGTCCAGCCCATTGAGCGCGCTCAACACCGTTGGTTCCAGCGTATGACGTGCGGCCAAGGCGACCAACGATTCTCCAGGCAGCGCACGCACTTGCACCGTATTCACTGCATTGAGGGTTGTCTCTGCGCCGCCAGGAATCAGCAGAACCTGCCCCACATTGACCAGATTGACATCCTGGATTCCGTTGAGCGCAACAAGCTCTTCGAGCGAAACCCCAAAGCGGGTGGCGATCGCACCCAGTGTATCGCCGGCAACGACGGTGTAGCTCCCCACATCGTCCTGTCCCAGAACCGGGCGACTGTGCAGTGCGACCATCAGCACGATGAGCAATGCCACAGGCAGCACGATCGTCCGCAAGAGAGCGCCGCGCCAGCTCGTCTGATTCAGGCGAATCCGAAATCTAACACATCGACGCAGGGCGCGAAGAAACACCAAGATGTCAGCTTTTTCTTCGTGAAACTTCGTGTGACCTGGTGGATAGTTATTCTTTGACAATGGCCTTATCTCGGTCGGAATACTTCGTCGTTTCCTATACCGAACCTGCTGGATCGGTGGAACCGTGTGGGTTCGCCGGATCCGGCGGGTTCGCCAGATCCGGCGGGTTCTTCGCATATACATGCGGTTTCAAGACGCCGATATAGGCCAGATTGCGATAGTGTTCGGCGTAGTCCAGGCCGTAGCCGACCACAAAATCGTTGGGAATGGCGAAACCGGTCCAATCGACTTCGATCTCCACCTCGCGGCGATCCGGCTTGTCGAGCAGCGTCATGATGCGCAACGACGCCGGATTTCGCTCCTGTAAAATTCGCACCAGATAGCTCAACGTGTTGCCGCTGTCGATGATGTCTTCGACCAGCACCACGTTGCGCCCCTCGATGGGCATGTTCAGGTCTTTCAGGATGCGCACCACGCCGCTGCTGCTTGTGCCGGCGCCATAGCTGCTGGTCGCCATAAAATCGATCTCATGAGGGATCGTGATCGAGCGGACCAGATCGGCCATGAAGATGATGCTGCCCTTGAGCACCGAGATCAACAGCAGGTCTTGGCTTGCGTACTGCTCGCTGATCGCTGCGCCCAAGTCGCGCACGCGCTGCTGAAGCGTGGCCTCGTCGATGAGGATGCGCTCGATATCATCGTGAAGATTGTGCAGTTGCTTCTTGCGGATGGTTGCTTTAGACCCCAAGAGCTTCTCCTCAATTCTGGGACGCGCGTATTGTCCCTCGCAAGCGATCAGCGCAGGGGGCTGGGGGAGCCGGAGGGGGAGGAGTAGTCATTGGCGGGCATCGGCTTCGAACTGCGCAAGATGATCGACCACCGGAAGGGGTTCATGGCGAAGGTGCGTGCCTACGCCTGCGCCGGTCTCATCTCCTCGGGCCCCTGGCTCATGACGATCCTCACCCTCACGCTGCTCAGCCTCGCCGCACCCGCCCTCGGCAAGCGCGGCGACCTCTCGATGTTCCGGGCGCTGGTGACCTACGCCTTCGCCTTCAGCCTCATCCTCGTGGGCGCCGTCCAGATGGCGATCACCCGGCGCGTGGCCGACCTGCTCTATTCCAAGAAGTACGACCGCGTCCTGCCCGCCTTCGCGACGGCGCTCCTCGTCACCTCGCTGATCCATGGGGGCGTGGGCGTCCTCTTCTGCGCCTTCGCGGGGTTCAGCGTCGCCCTCTCGTCGGTGGCGACGGCGCTCTTCTCGATCATCGGCATGACCTGGATCGCCCTCGTCTGGCTCTCGGTGGCGCGCGAGTACGACGCCGTCCTGCGCGCCTACATCTACGGGACGCTGGTCTCCATCCTCGGCATGTTCCTCGTGGGCATCGGCAACGCGACCGTGGGCGTGCTGGGCGCCTACGCCATGGGACAGGCCTTCACCCTCGTCCTGCTCCTGCGCTGCATCGTGCGCGGCATGGAGGCGGGGGGAGCGCGCGACTGGTCGATCCTCGGGAGCGTCACCGCCTTCCCCACCCTCGTGGGCATGGGGCTCCTCTACAACGCCGCCATCTGGGTGGACAAGATGATCTTCTGGTTCCGCGACGGGACGGGGCCCCACCCCTGGGTGCGCTACCACCCGCTCTACGACACCTGCTCCTTCCTCGCCTACCTCACCGTGGTGCCCGCCCTCGCGGTCAACCTCATCCGGCTCGAGACCTCCTTCTACGAACACTACCGCGCCTACTACGGCAGCATCCTGCACGGCACGCCCCTCAAGGTGATCGAGGAGAAGCGGCAGCGCATGTTCCAGAACCTGCAGGAGGGGACGATCCGCCTCCTCCGGGTGCAGGGCGCGATCAGCATCCTCTTCATCCTCTTCGCCCCCTTCCTGATCGACTTCCTCGAGCTGCCGCCGGTGGCGGTGCGCCTCTTCCGCCTCACCTGCCTCGGCGCCTTCTTCCACGTGATGCTGCTGCTGACCCTGCTCATGCAGCTCTACTTCGACCTGCGCCGGCAGGCCATGGCGACCAGCCTCGTCTTCTTCCTGCTGAACGGCGGCCTCGCCTGGTGGAGCCTCTCCCGCGGCTTCCAGACCTTCGGAGTCGGCTACGCCATCGCGGGCTTCCTGAGCCTGCTCTTCGGCTACGCCCTGCTCCACCGCAGCCTCGAGCGCCTCGACTACCTCACCTTCACCAGCCAACCCATCGAGATCGTCCCCCACGACCCCAAGGCCGTCGCCGTCACCGATCCCAAGGCCGCCCCAGCCGCGGACACCGCTGCCGCAACCCCGGCCCCGGCCGACCCCCTCCTACTCCCCGCCCTCACCCCCTCCCCTTCCCCCATCCTGACGAGCCCCCTTCCTATCAGGAGCCTCCCAACGCGAGTGTGGACAAGGAGTTGGAGCTGCTGGCTGCGGCATCGGTGCCGCAGATATCCACAGGTTCTCCACAAGATGAACAGAGCGACGAGACTGCCTCGTAGACTGCGGGGGTGACCTCCTCCCTCGACCTCCTCTTGGCCGCGGCCCCCCCCTATCCGCGGCGGATCGTCTGCATGACGGAGGAGACGACGGAGATCCTCTACCGCATCGGCGCGGGGGATCGAGTCGTGGGCGTCTCCGGCTTCACGATGCGCCCCCCCGAGGCGCGCAAGAAGCCGCGCATCTCGACCTTTCTCGAAGCGGACTACGGCAAGATCCTCGAGCTGCATCCCGACCTCGTCCTCGGCTTCAGCGACCTCCAGGCCAACCTCGGCAAGGAGCTCGCGAAGCGCGGCGTACCCGTCTACCTCTTCAATCAACGCTCGCTCGCCGAGATCCTGCAGACGGTGCGCGTCGTGGGCGCACTCGTCGGCCTTCCCGCGCCGGCCGAGGC
>JAAUPU010000177.1 GCA_012032975.1 Caldilineaceae bacterium
GGATGCCCGCTTCGTTGAGCAGCCGATGGTTGGGGTAGTTGGTCACGCCGCGCACCTCGAAACCCGAGCTGTCGGTGCCCAGGCAGCGGATCTTGCGATCCTCGACCAGCCAGCGCATGGCCTCTTCGGTGATGTAGGGTCGGTCGTGGGAAGCGGGCGTGCGGTACTGCGTGTGGCGTCCGGTCATGGTCAGGACGCAATCGCCCACCTGAATACCGCCGGCAGCCTGCATGTCGGCCAGCGTGATGGCTTCGCTGACGCCCTTGCCGCGGAAATCCAGCACGATGGCTGGCCCCATCAGCTGTTCGATGCGGATGTTGGCGGTGTCCGCGCCGTCGCTCAGAAAGTGGAGCGGCGCTTCGACATGGGTGCCCACATGGGACCACATGTAGACGGTACACATAATGTCACCTTCGCGGCCGTGGCGCTCGTTCTTGCGCGAGACCTCCAGCGTGTACTGCTCCTTGCCGGGGAGCAGCACGTGGGTCAAATCGACGATCCGGCCTGCGGGGATTTGGATCGAATCCTGCATTGAAATACTCCTCTGCTAAAAGGGTGAGTCGGTCAGTCGTTTGGGAAAGAATTGGTCTGAGAATGGAGATTGGTGATTCGAGATTGGTCGTCTTGCGCAGGGGTGTTCCAATCTCCAGTCCCCAATCTCCAATTCTCGAACTATTTGTATCGTCGCTCAATCCATACACCTCACGCTTCGACGCGCGAGCCGGGTGAACCAGTGGTGGCCAGGAAACTCTTGCCGCCGACCGCTTCGATGGCAGCCGCGACACCCGCCTGTCGATCTGGATCGGCCAGCGCGATGATGATGCCGCCGCCGCCAGAGCCGGAGATCTTTGCGCCCAATGCACCGGCAGCCAGCGCTGCCTCGATCAGCCGCTCGTTTTCCGGGGTGGAGACGCCCATCTTCTCCTGCAAGAGCTGGTGCAGGTTCATCAGATGGCCGAGCGCGGTCAGATCCTCTGCTCGGATCGCCTCGGTCGCCAGTGCGACGAGGTAACCCATGTCGCGGAAGAGCTGCATCCGCGACGGGCGTTGGTCCAGCCAACGGCGTACATGGGTGTTGAGCGCGGCGGTGTTGTGGCGCACCTGGGTATCGCCGATCACCAGCGGCAGTCGAGTCTGGATCGGCAACATCTCCAGGCCGGCTGCGGTTGTGTAGCGCACCAGACCGCCGTGGACGCTGGTGCTGCTGTCCAGGCTGGAGGCCACGCCGCCATGCGCGATCACGTCGCCCTGCCAGGCCATCTCGACAATCTCAGCCGACGAAGGTTCGGCGCCGAGCCACGTGCAGACGCCCAAGACCATCGAGGTTGTCGCGGCTGCGCCGGACCCCATGCCAGAGCCGATGGGCAACGACGAACGCCAACTGATGTCCACGTCAAGCCGGTCGGTTCGATCCAGGACATGAGCCAGGACATAGCGGGCGGGAGCGAAGAAGTCGCGCGCCGCCTCGCGGATCGCGTCAAACTCCTCGCCAGCGCGCAGGCCATCGATCTCGGTGCGAAAGGTGCGCAAAGAGGCTACGTCGCCTTCCTCGCGAAGATTGCCACTAAGAAAAGAGTACCCGCCGGCGCCCCGCAAGCTGACGCGACACTCGGTGCGTAGATCCACGGCAGTGGCCAGCGCCGGCTGCTGGCGATTGACGCCATGTTCGCCAAAGAGGATCACTTTGGCAGGTGACGAGGTGACGATGGTCTGCAAGAGCGCCTCGCGGTCCGGGTGAGGGGGTGTCAGGATGAGGGGGTGACAGGATGAAGGAGAGCTTTCTCATCCCGTCATCTTGTCATCCGTTCATCCCGTCGCTTTTGGAAATCGGCGATACCGCGCCAATCATCGAGTGGCCAGAAAGAGCGAATCTGAATTGAACGGGTGCATCAGAATGAGCGATCTCCCCCCCTGCTTCGACCAGCGGCCTGGTGACGCGCCGTCTGGCCAGGTCGATCCGCTCACAACGGTAGCCGGTCAGATCGAGGTCGATCTCCAGGTCAAACGGGTAGGGCGCGTAGATGGCGATCTTGCTGCGATCTGCGTTGGCCGCGGCGCGGATTTCGCTGTCTTCGGTCAGCAGCAGAGCGGATGGTTCGAGATCGAAGAGATCATACGTCTCGAAAATCCATTTGGCAAAAGAGACATCCCAGCTGCCATCCAGATGCAGCGCCTGTTCCCAATCGTACGGCTCGAACGAACGATGCGCATTCAGAAAGTTCTTGCCGCGGCGATGGAAACTCCAGACGCCGTGCCCCCCATAGGTGACGCCCATCTTGGCGCCGCTCAACAGGCTTTGCCAGGTCGCTTTGCGGATGTCAAAGGCGTCGAAACGGCTTTGGCTGCCGACGCGGCCATGGCCTTCGTAGGGCGGTTCGCTGTTGACCACGGGCCGCTTGACCGGATAAGCTGCGAACTTCTCCGCCAAAGTGTAGGGTCGAATCCTGCCGCTCAACGTGATGGCCGGACTGGTACATGTAGAAGTCGATGGCATCTACAAAGGCCCGCGAAAGCTCGCCGTTTGGCGTCAAGTGCATGGTCAGCAGTGCATCGGGGCAGACCACCTTGACCGCTTGCAGCGCGGCCATGTAATAGCGCTCTTCATCGGGCGATTCAAACTGGGTGTCGCCGCTGACGAAGAAGGCGGGGTCGAATCGCTTGAAGCGCTGGGCAGCGTAGGTTGCATACGGAACGACCGCGTCGAAGGGCATGGCCGAGGCGATGGGGCTGTTCTTGGAACAGCGGGTGTCGGGTACGTAGCAGCACCAGAGCACGCCCAACACTGGCAAAAAGCCAGCCTCGACCGCCATCTCGACCATGATCTCGGCCTTGTCGAAATAGGCTGGGTTGTAGGCCGAAAAGTCCCAGCCACCGTTGGCGTCGGGCAGGAAGGGATCGGTGTTGGCATCCGACATGCTGGTGTCGTGGGTGACGGGCAGGATGCTGATCTGCAGCGTGTTGAAACCCTGCATCCGCCGGTGGGCCAGGTAGCGCGCCCACTCATCAACGGTCAGGCTGCCGAAGGCCATCCACGCGGTGTCGGCGAGGTAGAAGAACGGTTCGCCATCGAGTGTCAAGTAATCGTTGGTTGTCGAAACGGCCAGGCGAGTCATGGTCTTGTGGGTCTCCTGTTGCATTGGGTAGATTCTCTCATAGGTGCAGACTTGAGTCCGTAACGGAGCGATGCCCCCTGGCTCTACGCGCCAGGTTTCTCGCCAAGCAGCAGCCAGTCGCCGTTGTCCGGCGGGGCGAATTCGGCCCCGGCCCCGGCGCCAGCCGCCTGCCAAACGCCGGTGCGCGGGTCGAACCAGCGGGCGTTGACCAACGAGATCGACAGGCGAATGGGGTCGCCAGCCGGTGTGTAGACCACAACGGGTCCGCCCTCCTCTTCACGCGCTGCGGCAATGAAATGGTTCGGGTTCGCATCGCCCGGCTGTTCGACCAGCAGATCCTGGGCCGGGCGCAGTTTCGGCCAGTTCAGAGCATCGAACAAGGTGCGCAGGTGGCGGATCTGTTCCGCGCCTTCGGCATGAAGCGACTCGCGCCAGGACGGTGACTCGCCGGTGTAGGCATGGTCAGCCGGGACGCCGCTCTCCTCCATCCACGGCCAGATGCCGTGATGCCCGTAGGTGACGCCAGCGGTGGGCGAAACGAGCAGGCTCCAGTAGCAGGCGCGACGGACATGAAAGGCGGTGAAGAGCAAACGGCTGTGATAGGAGAGGTGGTGTTCGTAGTTTGGCTCCTGGTTGATGATCGGCTTGACCGGTTCGATGGCCCAGTCGGTGGCGGGTGGTCCATGTTGCAGCCAGCGCAGATGGTCGTCGTTGTCGCCGTGGCCGCTCTGATAGCTGTGAAAGGTCAGCCACTTTTCATCGCGCAGATCATCGCCCGGCCAGTTGATGCCCTGCGGGTGCATGGTCACCGCCAAACTGTGGTCAGCGTCGATGACGGCGCCAAAGACGGCGCGACCGGTCTCGATCCATTTCTGCGCAGATTCGCCGCGATATTCGCCGTCACCTCCCAAAATCCAGAGGGGGCGATACGCGGCATAGCGCGCCACTTCGTAGCGCGCCAGCACAATGCAATCTTCGGCGGAGAGATAGTGGCCGGGATCCTTGGGCGTGCAGGCCCAGATCAACACGGGCGAAGGAGCCAGCCCGTGGGCGGCGATGGCGGCCACTTTTGCGTCGAGACGCTGATAAAAGGCCGGGTTGATCTGGATCGACTCCAGGCCATCGAAGGCCTTCTCACCGACTGCGTCTTCTGGGAAGGAGCGCCAATGGGTGATCACGGCCTGGATCGCGGTGAAGCCCTGCTCGCGGCGCGTTTCAAGATATTGGTCCCAGTCGGCCGGCTGCGCCTTGAGCACACCGTTCCAGGCCGTGTCGCCAAGCCAGAAAAAGGGCGTGCCGTCGGCGTGGGCCAGCGAGTGGCCGTCCGCAGATGTGGATACAGGCCCGTGACGCAACAGGGGCAGGTCGCCGGCATAGGGCATCGCGGTGAAGCTGCCGCTCTGCCCATGCAGCCCGGCCGCGCTCGGATCGGAGCACGAAGTTGTGTAACGCCATTCACCGGACACCGGCGGCGAAAAGCGCACCCGCCAAGTGCGCCCTCCATCCCAGAATGCGTCTACGCGCCGATGCGCGTCGGCTGGGCCGGCGAAGTCAACCGTCAGCGTGAGATTGCGGATGGGGTCGGCGTACTCCCGTTCGCCGGCAAAGGCAGCCTCGAAAATGTAGAGAGTGGGGTCGAAAGTGTTAATCGTGATGCTCCTCTCAGGAGACAATGGGTTGGATGGATGGGTCATCGCTCTCCACGCTTGGCGATTACCCGCCGCTGGGTCTCTTCGGATTCGTCGAGATGTTCGGACATCGCCCGCTGCGCGCCTTGAGCATCGCCCAATCGCACTTGCTCGAAGATCGAACGATGGAGCAGCAGCGCCCGAAGCGGCGCGCCTTCGACCTCGAAACCGGTGAAGCGGACCTCGTGCATGATGTCCGCCAGTGAATCCAGCAGCAGCGCGAAGATCGCGTTCTGGGTCGCTCGCGCCAGCGCGGTGTGGAATGCGACATCGGTTCTGGCGAAATGATTCGGATCGTCATCGCCAACTTGGGCAGCTTCCTCCAGGATGAGGGCCAGGTTGGCCAGGTCTTGCTCGGTGCGCCGCTGCGCAGCCAGCCCGGCGATCTCGACTTCGAGCAATCTGCGCACTTCGTTGACGTTGTCGTAGGGAACGCTGGGATTCCCGGCGCTCAAATAGAGGCTCATCGACTGGGCCAGCGCTTCCGCGGTGGGATGGCTAACCACGCTGCCGCCGCCCGGCTGCGCCTGCAATAGACCCTTGGCCACCAGCGTGTGAATCGCCTCGCGCACGACGGTTCGACTGACGCCAAAGCTATCCGCCAACTCTCGTTCTGCCGGCAGACGATCACCTGGCTGGAGGTGGCGCGTGACGATCAACTCCTCGATCTGTTCCGTTACCTGCGCGGAGAGTGTGGCCTCGCGCTCTACGGTCTTGAACAGATTATTCGCTCCGGTTGCTTCAGGCGACATATTGGATCTGTGTCTCAATCGAGGGGATGGTTTTTGGTATACCACAATATGATGAATATCAGTTTACCGCGGCTCTGACCGTCTGTCAAGCACCCATCAGACGATTTAGAGAGGAAAGTGTGGCCTGATCGGGAAACAACTGGTTGACACACGAGGGTTCCTGATATAATCTGGATTTTGGAGTTCGGTATACCAAACACAGCAATTCGTCATCAACAGCAATTGGGCATCAACAGCTATTTGGCATCAACGGCTATTTGGCATCAACAGATTTCGTCATCAAATGTCGAACGGAGGAAGCTCGATGAAAATCTTGATCGTTGGCGGCACGGGGCTGATCAGCACGGCGATCACCCGCGTTCTGGTCGAACGGGGCGAAGAAGTGACCCACTACAACCGCGGTGCGTCGCCGACTCAACTCGCCGACAGCCCGCCCACCATCCGCGGCGACCGCAAGGCCTTTGCCGAGTTCGAGGCGCAGATGGCCGATGCTGGCCCGTTCGACTGCGTGATCGACATGGTCGGATTCACGCCGGCAGAGGCCGAAAGCGCGGTGCGCGCCTTTCGCGGGCGTACGGATCACTTTATTTTTTGCAGCACCATCGACGTCTACAACAAGCCGGCCAGCCGCTATCCTGTGCGGGAGGACGAAGGGCGACAGCCACGCGCTTCGTTTCCGTATGCCTATGACAAGGCCATCTGCGAGCGCATCTTTGAGGAGGCCCACAGCCGCGGCGATTTTCCGGTGACGATCATTCGCCCTGCCTACACCTATGGCGAAGGGCGGGGATTGCTCCACACCTTCCGCGGGGGATGTATTATCTGCAACGCATCCGCGACGGCCGACCGGTCATCGTCCACGGCGACGGCTCCTCGCTCTGGGCATCATGTCACCGTGACGACGTAGGCCGGGCGTTCGCCAACGCGGTCGGCAACCCTATCACGCTTGGCAGATCC
>JAAUPU010000178.1 GCA_012032975.1 Caldilineaceae bacterium
AAAGGAGAATATCGTGACGGTAACCGAGGTTGTTTCCACGATCATGACAGACCAGCAAGTCTTTGAGAGATTCGAGCGCGATCCACTTGATGCTCTGGCAGACATGGATATCGATCCAACACCAGGTCTGCTGCGAGCATTCGAGGGCATTGATGCTGATTCCAGTGCAGTGCTCATCGAGCGAGTAAACTACGTCTGCTGAAGCCTAGCGACGAGCCTCTGTTCATCAGGTGAAGTAGACGAAGGCAGGTCACCGTGAACATGACCTGCCTTCCTCATTGTGTAACACCGAAGCCAGTCCATATTCGTCCCGTCCATCCAATTTAGAACCATGAGAATGCGACCGAATGACTGGCCGTCATTCACCAGATCACCTGGTCACCCGGCCAATCGTGGCGCTCGAGGTTGCAATGGATACTATACGGAAGCACCGCAGAGAGGGTCAGGATGGATTCAAGCGCAGTTGATTTGATCTGTGAGCATCTGCTCATCGGTGTGACAGGTTCCATCGGCGCATTCGTTGTGCCCGACTATGTCTACAAGTTGAGGAAGCATTTCGCCCGAAACGTTCATGTGTTGATGTCCCAGTCTGCACAGCAGTTCGTGACGCCGTACGTTCTGGAAATCTTTTCCGCAAACCCAGTTTTCACCGACAGTTTCCAAACCAGTGGCGGCATTCGTGTGCCGCACATCGAGCTGGCTCAACGGACATCTCTGTTCTTGATCATGCCTGCAACAGCCAACATCCTGGGTAAAGCGGTGTCCGGCGTCTGCGACGACCTGATATCCACGATGATCGTTGCGTGTCAAGCCCCTATCGTATTCGTACCCAACATGAACGAAGCGATGTGGTCAGACAGGATCGTGCAGCGCAATGTGAAGCTGCTCAGAGAGGTTGGATATCATGTCGTGGAACCAACCTCAGGCGTGGAAGTCAGCCAGATGATTTCTGGCGGATGTGCGATGCCCCTGGCAGACGCACTGCTGCTGAGTCTGCAGGTTGTCCTTGCCACCGATGCAGATTCTCAGGATGCACAAGCGTAACCACCGACTCACCCATCTCTTCACCGTGCGGCTGTGGATCGACCAGCGCTCCACACGCGCAGCGGTCCGCGGGCGAGTCGAACACGTCTTGAGCGGGGATGTGCGCTACGTCGCCTCGCTGCGTGAACTGTCGGCCCACCTGGAGACTGTCCTGCGCAGATTGGATGCGGCAGATTCGGACCATCGATCAACGTAAGATTGGCGTTCAAAAAGGAGAAACCGATGAAAGCATTACCCCTTGTAGCCGTGCTGTTCGTACTCGTGATGGCATTGAGCGGCTGTACCGCCGCCGATCTCCAGGCGATGGCGCTTCAGCCCCCAGAGCCCATGGAGGAACCTCAGGCGTCGCACACGTCTGAAACGTTTTTTGTAACGTTCATCGACATCGAACTTCCTGAGCAGGACGTCTTTGTCGAGAGCGAGGCCGATCCTGCCCAACTGATGCGCGTCACCGTCGGCCAGGCTGACGATCCCGCGATCCGGGGCAAGATGCTCTATGCAGCCGCCGAAGCCATCGAGCACGATCCCATGGAGTTGGGTGCGGCGCCCTACGGACCCTTCCCCAAGGGCGATCCGCTGGGCTTCACGCTGGAGGAGTGGTGGGCGGCAACCGGCCAGGGCGCCTACACGCTGCACGGCGACCAGGCCACGCTCTCCGTCGACTTTGAGAATCTGGTGCCCAACGGCGTCTATACCGCCTGGTGCGGGCACATCGGCCTGGAACCGACCTTCGTCATGCTGGACGTGCCCTGCGGTCCGATGGACGGATCGGAGAATGTCTTCCAGGCGGACGCGGAGGGCAATGCCCACTTCGAGCTGACCATGCACGCGCTGCGCGCCTCCACCGACGATTACTTCGCCGATCTCGCCTTTGCCTGGCACCGCGACGGCCAGACCTACGGCCTGCACCCCGGCGATTTCGGCGAGAAGACGCATGTCCATCTGTTGGTGCGCGATCCGGTGCCGGCGCCAATGGCGCGGGAGCCGATCCAGGCCGACATCGAATTCGTCACCCACATCGACTTCGGCATGCCGGAGCAGGACATCTTCATCGAGAGCGGCGACGGCGCGTCTCAGGTCATCCGTCCGCTGGAAGAGGCGGAGGACGTCGCGATTCTGGAGCAGATGATCTACGCCGCGGCCGAAGCGACCGAGCACAACCCGCTGGAACTGGGTCCCAATCCGCGCGGTCCATTCGCCAAGGGCGAGCCCATCGGCGTCACGTTGGGCGAATGGCTGGCCGCGACCGGCAAAGGCACCTACACACTGGAGGGTCACCACGCCACGGTCGATGTTCAACTCGAGAACCTGGTGCCCAACGGCGTCTACACCGCCTGGTGCGGCATCATCACTGTAAACGAGGTCTTCACCGCGGGCGACCTTCCCTGCGGCGCCATCGACGGCTCGCAGAGCAGCTTCCAGGCTGATGAGGACGGCAACGCCTCTTACCAGGTAACAATGCCTGCGCTGCCGGCCAGCAACGAGACCACCTTCTCGGACATCGCCTTCGCCTATCACAGCGACGGCCAGACCTGCGGCCACCTGCCGTGCGAGTTCGGCAAGAACAGCCATGTCCAGCTCTTCATCCTGGAGCCGCCGCCTGCGCCCCAGGATCTGCCGATGGAGTAGAGCGAAGCTGGCATGGACCAAGAAAGGGAGTGTGAATCGAATTCGATTCACACTCCCCTTGTCGGTAGAACTTTACGGATCACGAAATGACAGACAACAATACTTCAACCGTGCACGGACAGGCGTCGACCGGGCACAATTTCACCGCGGCCGACTACCTGGACGCCCACTTCGAAGCGTATCGACCCGAGTACGAGTACATGATTCGGGCTGTCGGTCTTCAGCAGCAGTGGACGGTTCTCGATGCCGGCGCGGGCGGGGCAGCTATCTGCCCCTCATCGCAGAGCTGGTCGGGCCGCGCGGCGCCATTCATGCCCTCGATCTCGCGTCGGAGAACGTCGAGCATCTCCAGCGCCGTGTTCAGCAAGGTGAATTTGACTGCCCCGTCGAAGTTCGTAAGGGTTCCGTCACCGACCTGCCCTATGCGGACAATAGCATGGATGCAGTCTGGTGCGCGAACGTGGTATTGACGGCAAACCATGTGGACGGAGGAGATGGCATATCCGCCGCAGCGAGAACGCTGGGGATGCCTGCCAGGTTGGCAAATGCCGGATTCGACGATATCCGCTACGAGAGCGTAGTCTCTGAGTGCCGGCAACCGCTGAGCGCGGTTCAACGCGCCTATTTTCGGGCGATCACTCCCTTCTGGTATCGGGTCGCGCAGCAATCAGACTTGTCCGAAGCAACACTGGAACGATGGCGCCTCTTGTTGGGTGAGGTGGACGGCCCCAATCACGTTCTCGAAAGAGCGGACTTCCATCATCGCGAAATACATGGATTGGTGGTCGGCACTGTTCCACCGGCTCGATAGGAGACTCTGTTGCAGGTCCTCCAAACAGCCACAGACCGGCGGTTGGCCAATGGACAAGGAGATGATTCCAGCGATGCCAGCAATCGACCAGCGAATCAAAGCAACGCATCACGTCGCGCTGTGCACGCCCAATTTTGAAGGCATAGAGCGTTTCTATACGCAAACGCTGGGTTTACGTGTGTTACGGCGCTGGGGCCACCGGCGCACCACCCTGATCGACTCCGACAGCGTCGCCATTGAACTGGCAGGTGGAGACGATGCAACGGGCGGCAATCGATCCAATGGCGTCTGAATCGACCAGATGTTCTTTACGCCGGAACGAGTTTGGCGCGCGCTGCGCGACAATCAGCCTGAGGCGGATGACGGACGACACATCGCCAATAAACCAGTCAAGTAGATCTTCGGAAATGTCTGGTGCCGACCGATACACCAGAACATCTGACGCCGTCATCAAAGCAAAAAGCCGAGCCATGCATGGCTCGGCTTTGATCCATTCCTTTCCATACGGCTGCTCTCGGTTCACTGCTCAACGGCCAAGTTCAGCGGATCCAAACCGAGGCAGTGTCGATGCGCCCGAGTGCGGAAATGTCGCCTTGCTTGGGTCCGCTGGAACGCGTTGTTATGTACTATTCTCACCTTCGGCAATACTGAACTGCCTCGGGGCATTGGAAATCAAGGGGGATATCAACATCCGACGGCATCTGCCACGTAAGCCTGAATTCTGATTGATGAGAATACTTGTCTGGCTTTACAAAGTACTTGGCTTCGTTGACCAAGTCCAACAACCGAGCTGACATGACGCTGAAGTCGAAGTCTCGCTCAACTCTGCCAACGACCACCTTATCTCGACTGTAGACGCACTCCGCGAACCGATAACTCAGCGCACTTAATCGCTTTTGAATTGCAGCTGCGAACCCCTCGACGTCGACTATCTGAAAGCTAGAGTCATACTCAAATCGGCGTAGGCACGCTTGGTCGACCTCACCACAAAAGCAGCAGAAGACGTAGTGGTCAAAACCTCCCCCGATCTCGACAAAGGCCGTCGTAGGCGGGCAGTGACCTACAAGAATGAAAGAACCCTCCGAATGGTCCCCTATTTCCTCATGGTCAAATGTGTAGTAGTAAGAAAAAGTACCCAAACGCAGAGAGCCATCTCGAAAGAACGCGTCCACATGTTCCTCCTTCGCCATCTTGATGACTGGCTTCGTCGGTACGACATTCAGCAGGACTTGTGCCTCATCCACGACACTCGCGAACTTGTCGTACGGTATGGGCTGGTCAACATAGAGCCGGTTAATTAAGGCGCCTGCCACGGCCCGTATAGCAACCGAGTCAATGTTGTTGTATATGAGATAACTGGATATGTCGACTCTATTCATGGGGCACATAACGGATAAGGATTATGCGGCGGAAATCGGGCTTGGTGACATGTCGGCTTCTCTCACGCCGCATAATCCTTGTTGAAGTAAGTCGGTGGGGCCAGACTGTATATGGCATTTCAGTTTTGTTTCCGTGTTTTAGGGCTGCCCGGGACAGCCGTCCATACGCCTTCATTGTAGCCAATGAGCGAGTTGATAGCAACAGGATCCAATGCGATCCAGTGCGACATCTGACACCGTGGCGACAGAGGCACCAAACAGGCGTGATGCACACACAATGATTGCAAGTGCAATCCAAGGGCCGCTAGGCGCGCGGCATGGCCGAGATGCCCTTCATTGCCACCGCGCTGGCCATCGCCGCCGCCATCCACGACGCCACCGGCGTTTGGCTCGACCGGCTGCCCTTTACCCCGGAACGGGTTTGGCGAGCGTTGCGCGACGAACGACAAGGGTGATACCGTTTGCCGACAGCTGCCGGCGAGTACTCCTGTACCGATCACCATCCGACAAATTCTCGTAGCCGTTGGCTATCGCGTTGCGTTCACACCTTGTCCCGACTATAATGTACGCAATCGCCAAAACGTACGTATTGAACATCTTGGCAAGCTGGAGGATTGGATCGTGGAAAGAACAGTGAGCAGCACTTCCGCCAGGGATTCATTCAGCGCAATGCTGGACGAAGTACAATTTCAAGGGGACCAGTACATCATCAGTCGCAAAGGCAAGCCAGCCGCCGCATTGGTTCCGATGGATGTCTACGAGGCTTGGAAGCGGAATCGTCAGCGCTTCTTCCAATTGGTTCGCGACTTCCAGGAAGGTAGCGGTGATAACGACCCGGATGAGATTATGGAACTGGTTCTGGAGGCCCAACAAGCGATTCGATCAGAGGTTGCCGACGAAACCCCGTCGCAGCCATAACCATGCGAGTCGTATTAGATGCGAACATTTATGTCAGCGCGCTGCTGCTGCAACGCGGAAATGCCAAAGAGATTATGGACTTGTTCGAGAAGAAGAGGATCGAATTACTGGTCAGCGAGCCGATTCTGGAGGAAGTTGGACGCGTACTTGGCTATCCGCACATCGCCAGGATACACAAACAGAAAGCCCAGCAGATCGAAGAGTACCTCGCATCCCTGAAAGAGAACGCGGACGTCATTCAACCTGCCACCACACTACACGTTTCTGCTGACGAGCCAGACAATCGTTACATCGAATGCGCGGTTGAGGGCAACGCCGACGTCCTGGTCACCGGCGACAAGAGACATCTCCTCCCCATTCGGGAATACCACGGCATACAGATTCTGTCGCCCGCAGCCTTTCTGCTTTTCATGCAGGTCGGCGCAAGCTGATTCTTCTCCAGCCTTCCAACCGACAAATTGACAGGACCGACGATGTCACAACTTGATCAGCTTGAGGCCATTGAGCGACGGCTGTGGAGCAGCGCCGACAACCTGCGCGCCAACTCGACCTACGCCAGCAACCAATATTTCCTGCCCGTAATGGGACTGATTTTTCTGCGCCATGCCTACAGCCGCTTCCTGGCCGTGAAGGAGGGTATCGTGGCCGAACTCCCCACCCGCAACGGTGTGCCCCGTGAATTGACCGTGGCGGATTTCTCGCGCAAGGGAGCCATCTT
>JAAUPU010000179.1 GCA_012032975.1 Caldilineaceae bacterium
CGCGTCCATCGACAGCGTGCGGATGGTGATTACACTGGGTAGTCCGTTTGTCCGACGCGACGGCGAACAATGTGGGCGTGATTTGGAAGATGCTGACCGGCGAGGATGCGCCGCGCAATCCCGATCGGATGCGTCAACTTGCTGAACCCATTCCGGTGCCGGCGACGGCGATCTACACGAAGGCCGACGGCGTCGTCGCCTGGCAATGCAGCATCAATCCCGAGCACCCGCACACCGAGAACATCGAGGTGCACGCCAGCCACATCGGCATGGGCATGAACCCGCTCGCGCTCTACGCCATCGCCGACCGCCTGGCGCAGGACCCGGCGCACTGGAAGCGCTTCGACCTGCGCGGCGCGCGGCGCTGGTTCTACAAGCTCACACACCACTCGCCGCTGCAGGCGATGGCCGGGCTGTAGCCGCGATGCAGATCGTCGCCAACGGCAATCCATTTGCCGCCAGATTGGTGCGCGCGCCGCTGGATGCGTTGCTGATCGAGCGGTCGATCAGCCTCTTTCAGACCGCTGCCCGAGGTTTCCGCAACCCCTACGGGCTGAACAAGGATCCTGCCGGCCGGCTCTGGATCACTGACAACGGCGCCACCAATGTGCCCGATGCCATCAGTGCCGGCGATGAGGTGAACCTCTTCGATCCGGTGGCGACGGCTGCAAGCGATGAGGCTTCGTCTCCTTTTTACGGCTTCCCGCTTGCGCTCAATGGCGCGCCGCCGGATTGGTACACCGACCCTGTCTTGCCGTTGGCGAACGCTGCCGCTCCGACCGCGCTGACATGGGCCTACGATACCCTCTACTTTGGTCAATATGGCCGCGACCCCGGACTGTATCGGCTGGCGCGTGCAGCCGATGGCAATTTGATCTCCGAGCGGATTGTACTGGTCTGGCCGCTCTTGGCCGCAACCACTGCACCCGATGGCGCGATCTGGTTCGGCACGGGCGCGGGTGGCCTCTATCGGCTGACGCTCGGCTGTAATTAGGCACAGGGATCAGGGCGACTCGACCATGCGCTTCCTCTTTGTCTCCGCTCAACTACCGGGCCATTTGGACTGGGGTGGCTATCTGGCCACGGCCATGACCCTGCAACGCATGGGACATGATCTGCTGTGGGCGAGTGGCGATGCCGTGCGCGACCAACTAGCCCAAGCGGGAATCCGCCAACACACGTTGATCGAGACGGGCTGGCGTTGGCCGCCTCCGCCGCCGCTGCAACCGGTCCCAAAACAAGATGCCAACGCTGATCCAGCCGAGGCAGAGCGCGCTTTCCGCCAGAGGAAACAGCTGCGTTCTCTCGACCAGTGGCTGGAGACCGAGCGCGTGGTGGCCGCCGCGCATGAACTGCTATCGGTGGCCGAAAACTACCGACCCCACCTGATCGTAGGCGAAACGTTCATGGCGTCCGCTGCGATCGTTGGGGAGTTGACCGACACGCCATTTGTCGTGGCCGGCTGGCCAGCGCCGCTCTCACGCCCCCAAAGCTCGTCGGACGCCATGGTCGAACTGGCACGCGTCCGCCTCCAGGATATCCTGACTCGCTGCCGTGCAAGTGGGCGCAACTGGACAGCTGAAGGTCCGCCCGCCCTCTGTTCACCCCACATGCACGTGACCTACTGGAGCCCGACCTGGTTTTCTGGCATTGAACACGGTGCGCAGACCCGTCATTTCGGTGGGTTAGCAAATGCCCTGCCGGCAGCCCCGCGGCTTCTTCCGCCACTGCTTCCAGAAGCCGACGACGGCCCTTGGGTGCTGGTCACCTTGGGCACCAGCTTCAACAATGATCCCAACTTCTTCATCGCTGCAGCCCACGCGGTCGACAGGATGGGGGGCATTCCGCTGTTGGCATTGGGGCGCCCGCTGCGCCCACAGGTTCTTGCGCCGCTGCAAGGGCGGCTGCCAGCCTCGGCCCGGCTCTTTGAGCTCGTCAATTTTCAAGAACTCTTCCCACACCTGGCTGCGGCAATCCACCACGGCGGCGCAGGGACCACCCATCGCTTGTCACCCATGCTATCCCTCAGATCGTCGTGCCCCACGCCGGCGACCAGATGCGCCAAGCGCTTGGGGTCGCGCGCAGCGGCGTTGGCGTGCAATTCCCTGCCGCACAAGTTACCATTCAACGGTTGGCCGATGTTTTGGCGGCATTTTTGCCGGACAGAGCGCCAGTGCGCGCCAATACCCGGGCGCTACAAGAGGAGTTTGACCAGCTTGGCGGAGCGCCGGCCGCGGCGCTCGCCCTGGTCGAGCTGACAGAGCACTTTGCGTAGGGACGAAGTCGCAAGTCATTAGCCTTGCCATCGAACGACTAGGAGAGGAGGGGATCGTGCAATCACTTGTCGAGCGCATCCGCAACGAGGGGCGTAATCTAGGGCGCGGCATTCTGAAGGTGGATGGATTCATCAATCATCAGTTGCACCCCGATTTGACGATGGAGATGGGCAAGGCCTTTGCACGAGGCTTTGGCGAGGCCGGCGTCACCGGCGTATCCAAGATCATTACCGCCGAGGTAAGCGGCATCGCACCTGCCCTGGCGACTGGGATCGTGTTGGGTGTGCCGGTGATCTATGCGCGCAAATCGCGACCGATCACCATGCTCGAAGGCTACTTTCACGCCGAGGCGCCCAGCCACACCAAAGGCGGTATGGTCGAATTGATCGTGTCGCCCGAGTATCTGTCGCCAACCGACCGCGTTCTGCTGATTGACGACTTTTTGGCCAGCGGCAAGACCATCGAGGCGCTGGCGATGTTGGTCGGCCAGTGCGGCGCGACGCTTTGTGGCATCGGTTGTATCATCGAGAAAAGTTTTGAAGGTGGCCGCGAAAGGCTGGAAGCGCTTCAAGTCCCCATCGTGACGCTGGCGGTTGTGGAGAGTATGGAGGGAGATACAATCGTGGTGAGAGAGCCAGACAATGGCTGATATCCGGCGATGACTGCGACTGTTACGGCTATCGATGCCTCAATACAGTTCAGGTCGTCGGTCTTCGAAGACGGGAATCCGTTGACGGATGTCGCCAACCTGGGCCAGATCAATGGCGACGGTGAGCAGACATTCGGTTTCACCCCCTTCGACCAGGGTCTCACCCCACGGATCCACCACCGAAGACGAGCCAAAGAAGGCGCTGCCTTTGCTGGCGCCAACCCGATTGCAGCCCGCCACAAAACACTGATTTTCGATGGCACGCGCCCTCAACAACGTTCGCCAGTGGGCGCGTCGCGGATGGGGCCACTCCGCCGGAAGGATGATCAGCCGCGCGCCGTCCAACGCATAACGCCGAAATAGCTCGGGAAACCGAAGATCGTAACAGATTGCGAGCCCCGTCTTGCCCCAGGGCAGGTCAACCACGCAAGGCGATTCCCCCGGCGCCAAGTACTTCTCCTCGTCCATGAGGCGAAACAGGTGGATCTTCCGATAGACCCCGCCCAGTTCACCATCTGGACGATAGAGCGCGAGGCAGTTGTAGAAGCGACCCTCGCGTTCCTCCAGCATGGAACCGCATAGCCAGAGATGGTTGGATTGAGCCAAGGTGGCCAGTCGTCCAAACCAGCCAGCCTCATCCGCGCGGTTGCAAGACGAGTTGCGTGATGCTCGCCGTTTTCCAGGTCATAGGCGGTGCTCCAAAGCTCCGGCAACACAACCAGATCGCTGCCGCGCTGCGCGGCCTCTGCGACGAACTGCTCGGCGCGCTCGAAATTTGCCTCGGGCTGGCCCAGTTGGCAATCCATTTGGACAAGCGTGATGGTCACACGGTTATCTGAAGTCATCTTTACCTTGCCTTGCAGAGGAGCATCTGGCGTTATGTTTCATCCGGGTCGGGGAGGATTTCCACGCTTGCGCCTGGCACAGGTCGGCTGTATTCGCCCAGGGTAGCCGGAGTGCCGCCCTCGCCGGAGCCAAAAGCGGCTGCCTCTGGCTGGCTGCCGCGTGCGCTGGGCGACGTGTTCACGCTGAGACGCTCCAGTTTTGGTCGGCGATAGGCGCGCCACGCCAGCCCCACGCCCAGCAGGATCAAGGCGATGGGCCACCAACGCCAAATGACAGATCCATCCTCGCGGTCAAGCGCAAAAATGAAGAAGCCAAAAAGAGTCAACACACTGCCTGGAATCAGCGCCCACCATTGACGTCGCCGGCCAGCCAGCAGATAGAGCGCAAAGAAGACGAAGCCCATGCCAACAAAAAGCAGCGTGCCCAACGTCTCGACTCTTTCGACCACACTGGAGAGTGCAATCACCAGACTGAGTACGAACATGAAGCCGCCCGGATGATGGCCCACCATGCGTTGGATCGGTCGAGCAGGTAGATGTGGGCAAAGGCCAGCGCCAATCCCACAAAGAGTAGGGCGGCGATCAGGCGCGGATCCACGTCCGGGAATGTACTCAGAAAGACCATGCCCGAGAGGGCAAAGAGGGTCCATGCTGGGATCAATCGCCACCAATTGGCCCGCCCGGAAAGATAGCCAACGACGAAACCGACGCCAGCCACCGCGCAAAAACCGGCCAGGATGAATTGAGCTAGGGGTTCAAACTGAGAGAGCAGATCGAAGTTGAAGAGCAACAAAAGGCTGCCGGCGCCGATTGCGCCGACAGCCCAAAGAAAGTCATTCAGTCGATGGTCCGTCATGGGTAGTTTTAGCCAGCTACTCCGTTACCCGCAACACGTTCGGATCGACGCTCAGCTTCGCCGTGCTCGCGGCAATCCAGCCAATCCGGTTGTCTGGCAACGCGATCTGAATCCATGTCTGGTCCGCGTTGATCCCCGTTGCGGGTAGCACCTGGCTCGACCTAACGATGGCCATACCCAACGAATCCAGATTTGGCTCGGTGTGGACCTGGGTGAGCAGTTGAGAAATTGTCACGAACGGCCCCACGATTTCCGCTTCGGCTGTCGGCGTCGCCGTGGTGGTCGACGTCACTTCCGTCGAGGCATCCACTGGGGTTGTTTCGGCTGCGGGCGCATTCGGATCGACCACGGGCAGGTCGTCCACATCTGGCGTAGTCGTTACAGCAGCCTTGAAAACCCACGCTTGGCCGCCATCGTCGAGCAGAATCTGGACCCATTCACCATCTTCGCTTAACCCTGTTGCGGCCAGGACGCTGCCCTGTTCCACGATCTGGATCACATTGGCATCCAGGCTAGGTTCGGCGCGGGCATTGACCCCGCCAACGGCTTCTATGGTGACAGTGGCTGTATCAGTGGTTGTATCGGTCGGCGTGGCGTCTGCGCTTGCCTCGGTCGCTTCAGACGTGGCGGTGATTTCACTGGTAGAGGTCGGCGTATCGCTCGCCGTGATTTCACCGGTCGTCGTTACCTGAGCGGTAGAGGTGATGGTCTCGCCTGCATCTGCCGATGGCGTCGTCGAATCCGTCGGTGCCGGTACAGTTGTCAGGTCGCCATTGACGGTCACAAATTCGACCGACACCCACACCTCTGTGCCATCATCCAACACGATCTGAACCCATTGGCTGTCTTCGCTGCGGCTCACCACATCAAAGGCAGCACCGTCATCCAGGAGAACGACAATTTCGGCGTCCGTGCTTGGACCAGACCGCGCATTCAAGCCGGTAGGTGAATTGATTACCACGGTCACTTCTGCGCTCTCTGCAGAAGTTGCATCCGCGGCGGCTGGGGCTGGCTCCGCGACGGCTTCGGCCTCTTCCCCATCTGTGATACCCAGGTAACTCTTCACCTCCGCTACCAGATCCGGCAACATTGGCTCTGTAGAAAGCTCGACAAATTCTGCCGATACCCACGCCAGTTCGCCCGCGATCGGGGCGCCGGCCAGGATGTCGTTTTCAGTCAGGAAGACCTGTAACCATCCATCCGCGCCGCTTCCCTGTTGACCAAAGACGAACGCTGATTCGCCATCCTCCATGATCCGCACAAGTTCAGCATCGGCAGTTGGGGCGCGACGGGCGTTGACCCCGTACAGACTGTTGACCCTGGCGATCTGTTGGTCCACCTGTGGCACCGCTGTAGGTTGCACAGCGTCGGCGGTACCGGCGTCGGTGGGATTTCAGTGGGCGCGGGAGGTGGCGTATCGGTGGCAGCAGCTGCAGCGCTGTCATCCGCATCTGCCGAAGGCTCCGATGCGGACACATCAACCGTAGCTGTGACCGCTGCGGCTTCATCGGTAGAAGAACCACCGACAGTGCCCGGAAGAAATCGTCCGAGGCCGATATAGAGCATATAGCCAACGACGCCAATCAGTGCAAGCGTAATGATCGCGGGCAGAATCCAATTGCGACGCCCTTCCTCGCGTTCATAGTCCACCGGCTGCCACTCATTCGGACCGTCGGACTGTTCGAGTTGCCAGCGGTCGAGGGCGCCCTGCTCGCCTTCCTGAAGCTTCCACTGTTCCTGGGCTTCACCGTCGTTTTCCAGTTGCCATTTATCCATGGGATTGGGGTCGGTCATGGTTGTTTTTTTTTCCTCCGTTGGCGCATCCCAGCCACGATGGCGTCCC
>JAAUPU010000180.1 GCA_012032975.1 Caldilineaceae bacterium
GGCCAACATGGGAATGTCGTTGTCGTTGTCGCCGATGGCCAGCACGCGCTGCGGATCGATGTCGAACAATTGGCAAAGACGGCGAACGCCATGTCCTTTGTCGATCCCCTCGGCCGTACCTTCGACCAGTTGGGGATGGGTGCGTGTGACGTAAAGATCTGGCGCAAACAACGATTGCAACTCGGCAACGATGTCTGCTTCCGGTGTGACGCGAGCGTCGGGATCATCGACGATCAGAAACTTGACCGGTGGGTGTGCGTCGGGGACAGTCAAGGCATCGGCAAAGCGAGGCTGAATCGTGCGAGGGGAACCAAAGACATGATCATAAAAATCGACGCGCGGGCCTGTCCGATTTTGCAACACCCGGGTGCGTCCCTCTGCGTCGTTAAAGTAAAACGCGGCGATAAACGCTTGTCCGTCCACCCAATCCGCGGCGCGGCGCGCCAGCGCCAGAGGGATGGTGGTTTCAGCTAAAATTTCGCCGGTCACCGGGTCGCCGATGACTGCGCCCTGGGTTGTGATCGCCGGGTGGGTAATGCCCAGACCGTCGATGTGGCCGCGCATGTTGGCCAACGTCCGCCCGGTGCCAATCGTCACCGGGATGCCGGCCGCCTGCACCGCGGAAATGGCCAGCCGCACACTTTCAGGAATTTTGTTGGCGTGGTAGAGGTCGAGGATGGTGCCGTCCAGGTCGAGGATCACGAGGTCGTAGGGGAGGGATGGGTTGGGCATTTGGGATGGGTTCCTTTGGGGAGTGCGGGAAGGGATGAGGGGATGACAGGATGATGAAATGAGTCTCACCCCTCATCCCTTCAAGAGCGTACGCTTCTTGCTTTGCTTCCATACCGAAGCGCCTACACCGCGATGGTCACAATCCGGTCATGGCCGTGGTAATCCTGGCGAACGCTGAAGTAACTATTGTCTGGGATCAGTTCGCCCACCAGCGCGGTCACTGCTTCGCCCTGGTTTGAGCCGATCTCCAGAAAGATGACGCCACCCGCGTTGAGGCATCGCCGCGCCTGGATGAGCAAGCGGCGGATCGCATCCAACCCCTGCACACCGGCTTCGAGCGCAAGCCGTGGCTCGTATTGACGTACATCCGGTTCCAGCGAGCTATAGGATTGGCTGTCGATATAGGGCAGGTTGGCCACGATGATATCGACGGTCTCTGCCAGCGGGTCGAGCAGGTCGCCGTGGCGCAGGGTGATCTGGGAGTCCACATCCTGACGGGTCACATTGGCGCGTGCCACGGCCAACGCGTCCTGGCTTAGGTCGATGGCATAGAGCCGGGCTTCTGGGCAGTTGACGGCCACAGAGATGGCAATCGCGCCGCTGCCTGTGCCGACGTCGGCGATGCGCACGCGGTGGTCCGAGCGCATTTCGATATGGTCGAGCACGGCGTCGACCAGCAGTTCGGTCTCGGGTCTTGGGATCAACACCCGTTGATCGACCAGAAAATCGATGCCGTAAAACTCTTTGTGACCCACCAGATAGGCCACCGGCTCGTGCGCAGTGCGTCGCACGATCAATTCCGTATATTCATGCGACTGGGTGGCGCTCAACTTGTATTCGTGGTGGGCAAAAAGCCAGCTTCGATCCACGCCGAGTACATGGGCCAGGATCACCTGGGCATCCAATTGCGGCGTGCCGATGCCGGCGCCGGTAAGCCGCTTGGCCGCCGACACATGGGCGCGGCTTACGGTGGTCGAGGGCGTCAACGTCCAGATGATCCGCTGCCAGATCGGTTGAGTGGCATCCGTATTTCGGGTCGCCCAACTTGATTGTCGAGGTCGGAAAAAACGGGCAAATTGCCATTCGTATGAAAGTCAGTGGATTTGGCTCGGTCATTCTCTTGCTCCCGCCGTTGGGAATCTCTCTGCCCTGCACCATTTCGCTGGGGCTGATTCATACTTTGTGAACGTTTTGCTGGTCGCACATTGACCTGCAAGATTGCCAAGGTAACCTCCCTTTGGTTCAGTAGTTCGACTGTCAACAGGCAAGAATCGCAGCCTTGCCAACTTCATCGTTGGCCGCACAGCCTTGCTCGACAGGAATCCAACTGAGGCCTCATTCGACCGGCTTATTTGCCTTACAACAGCGCTGATGCAAGGCTGGTTCCTGTGGGCTGTACGCAAACTTCAACCGTTCGGTTGCATCAATCCAAAACTCGGCGCCATTGTAGCACACCACCAATCCGTTGCAATGGCAGGTGTCCTACAACAAGAAACCCAACCGCGATGATTGCGCCGCGACAAACCTACGCATCGCGTGCGCTGTTGGGTCTGGCAGGTTGGCGCGGGTGGAAAGGGGCTAGACGGAGACATCCTGAAGACGTTCGGCCTGGTCGCTACGTCCCAATTCCTCGATAAACTCATCCAGATCGCCATCCAGGACGGCTTCGAGGCGGTAGACAGTCTTGTTGATGCGGTGGTCAGTGATGCGACTTTGGGGGAAATTGTAGGTGCGGATCTTTTCGCTGCGGTCGCCAGAGCCAACCTGGCTACGCCGAGCAGCGCCCATTTCGGCCTGCTGCCGCTGCAGCTCCAAATCATACAAGCGCGAACGAAGAATACGCATCGCCTTTAGCCGATTCTGCAATTGGCTCTTCTCATCCTGGCAGGAGACGACAAGGCCCGTGGGCACGTGGGTGATGCGCACGGCCGAGTCGGTGGTGTTGACGCTTTGGCCACCGGGTCCGCTGCTGCGAAAGATGTCGATGCGGATGTCGTTGTCGCTGATCTCGACTTCCACGTCGTCCGCCTCCAGCAGCACGGCAACCGTCGCCGCGCTGGTGTGGATGCGCCCCTGGCTTTCGGTGGAGGGCACACGCTGCACGCGGTGCACGCCAGATTCGTACTTGAGCTGGCCAAACGCGCCCTTGCCATTGACGCCGATGATGACTTCCTTGAAGCCGCCGATGCCGGTTTCGTTGCTGCTGAGGATTTCAACTTTGTATTTGTGGTTTTCTGCCCAGCGTGTGTACATGCGAAACAGTTCGGAGGCAAAGAGCGCGGCTTCGTCGCCGCCGGTTCCGGCCCGAATTTCCACGATCGCGTTCTTGTCGTCGTTGGGATCTTTGGGCAGGAGCAGCAGCTTCATGCGCTCTTCGAGTTCGCTCCGCTCTGCCTCAAGCTCTTCGATCTCCAGTGCGGCAAGCTCGCGCATCTCCTCATCTTCGTCGTGGTCGAGCATCTCGCGATTCTCGATGAGTTGTTGCTCCACCTGCTCGTAGCGGCGAAACGCTGTGACCAGCGGCTCCAGCTCGCTGCGTTCCTGAGCCAACTCGTTGAGTCGGGTGTAATCGGCCAGCACCTCTGGGTCCGCCATCACCTGGATGAGGCCATCGTAATGCTCGGCCACTTTCGAGACTTGTTCTGTCAAGGTAGCCATAGGTTAGTCCGTGAAAACTGGCAAGTGGCCCAGCGCCATGATTTCGGGCCAGGCATCTTCTTCGCCCTCGCTAAAGACAGCCATCTCCGCCACAATCGTTGCCTGCGCCTGTTCCATCAACAGCCGCAGGCCTTGTTGAGTGCTGCCAGTGCTGATCACATCGTCGACCAGCACTGCACGCTTGCGGCGCACATCGACGACATCTTTGCCATCCAAATAGAGTGTCTGTGGCACGCCGGTGGTGATGCTGACCACTTCCGCCTGCAAACAGTCCAACATATACGGCTTGCGAAACTTGCGCACAACGACGTAGGGCAACCCGCTGTAAACCGACAGTGCGTGGCCCAACGGAACCGCTTTCACTTCCGGCACGACAAGCACCTCGGCATCGGCAGGCAATTGTTGCGCCAACATCCGTGCGGCCGTCTCCACCACTTCTGTATCGCCCAGCATGTTGAAGATAGCAATCCTCACGCCTGGGGCTACCTCAAAAGGGACAACGAGCGAGCAACATCCCCAATCTGCACGGTGTAACTTCGGGCGCCATTGGTTGTGGTGACATCGTTCATGATTTCGCTTCCTCACTGCGCGGGCTGCGGCCTGTTTGCCGGAAACAACGACTCTCTAACACAAAAGATTCGCAGCAATGCGATTGCAACCTGCAACAGCACCTGCTACGAACCTCTGTGAGGCATTGGATTGTTGCAGGTCATCTTACCACAGGCCTGCCCAAAAAGAGAAGAGAGATTTCACGCAGTACCCCGCAGATCGGTCGATCTGCGGGGTACTCGAACATCTGCTATGGAATTCGGGCTAGGTGGGAATGAACCCGATCATCAGTCGTTGGTGGTCGCCGAGGGTGCATCCACCTCTTCTTCGACAGTTTCAGCCACGGGCAACGCGTCGAGCAGTTCGAGCGCCTTGAGCAACTGTGTATCTTCGCTGACCAGCAACTCCTCGACGGTCAATTCTTCCAACTCGTCTGCGCTGAGCAGATCGGCGGTGACGGAAAGCTCGACCGGCACATCCGGCTCGATGCCGTTCTTGCGGATCAGGCGACCGTCGGCGGTCAGCCACTGGCGGGTGCCCAACATCAGCGCAGAGCCATCTTCGAGCATGAACGGCTCCAGCACCGTACCCGTGCCGAAGGTGGTGTCACCGACGACGGTGGCGCGTTCGTGGTCCTGGAAGGCGCCCGCTGCGATTTCAGCGGAGCTTGCAGAGCCGCTGTTGATCAGCACGACCATGGGAATCTCGGTGGCAACGCCGCCGGAGAGCACCTTGTAAGGCTTGCGGTTGCCCAGCGAATCCTCCTCTTGGAGCACATTGCCGCTGGTGAGGAACTGGCTGGTCACCTTGACCGCCTGCTCCAAGAGACCACCCGGATTGTTGCGCAGGTCGAAGACGAGCGCTTCGGCGCCGGCGGCCTCTATCTCGGCGTAGGCCTCCTGCAATTGGTCGGTTGCGTTGGCGCTAAAACGGTTCAGGCGCAACAGGGCCACATCCGTCCCGGGCACCATCGCCCAATCCACCGCAGGAATCTCAATCTCGCCACGGATGATGGTAATTTCCAGGCTCTCCGTGTTGTCGCCGTCGATGCGCAACAGGACGAGTACGACCTCGCTGCCCTCTGGCCCACGAATCCGGTCGACGATGTCGCCCAGATCCTGGCCCGACGTGTCCTCGCCATCGACCTCAAGAATGATGTCACCCGCCTTGACGCCCGCCTTGTCCGCCGGCGAACCATCGAAGGGAGCCACGATGACGGGCATCATGTCCTTCATGTTGACATAGGCGCCGATGCCGGAAAACTTGCCGGACATATCGGTGCGCTGGTCTTCCAGATCCTCGGGTGTGAGGAAGGTCGTGTGGCCCTCGTCGCCCAGAGCGTTGAGCATCCCCACGATCGCGCCGTAGGTCATCTCTGTGGTGTCCAGCACGTCGCGGTCGATAAACTTATCCTGTACAAGCTGCCAAGCCTGCCAGAAGACGGCAAACTCTTCGGGCTGACCATCGCCGGTCAGCGACTGGGCGCGATACCAGCTCGACTGGGCCGCCACCACGGCCGGGTTGCCCAACAACACGCCCGCGCTAAACGAGCCAAGCGCGATCGTCACTATCAACACGACGACCAGCGAAACCTTCAGTACACCCTTCATATTTCCCCACCTTTCAAACAGATGTCTATGCGATACTGGCTCGACAGGCGCCGATCACCAGTGCGGCTATCATACCGCAAAATCGCTGTGTTGAATAGAGTGATCGGCTCCCAAAAAACTCCCCCATACCCGCTTACTTCGCCACCATTGCAACAGAAACCAACGCTTGATAGATCTGCATCCGACCGACCAACGTGACCATACTCACAATAAGCAGCACGCCAATCATGACCCCAGCGTAACGCACCGATGCGCGCGCTCCTATTCCGTCTCGCCGCAACATCATGGCCAACAACAGAGCCACAAAGCCTACCCAAAGCCCGAGCGCGATCAGGGCAAGTTCGTTGAGGGAAAGCCATGCGCTGCTTGCCGCCCCAATTTGGCGCAACAGTTCCGGGCCAGCCTGACCTTGGACCACGACATCGGTCTCGCCGATTTCGGACTGAACCCTTTTCAGCCCGTCGGCAATCGCCCGATCGCGAGGGGCAAGTTCCCGGGCAAAGCGCAGGCTCAAGAGCGCCTGCTCCAGGTTGCCAGCGTGATAGGCTGCCACACCCAGATCAGCATAGAGCGAGGCATCGGCATAGCCCTGGTCCACCAACTTCTGGTAGGTCTGGCTGGCCAATTCATACTCGCCGTTCGCGTAGAGTTGCGCCGCGGTCTGGATCGTTGCGCTGGGATCTGGCGCGGCAGCCGTCGATTGCGCCCCGGTTGCCATCGGCGCAGCCAGGGTTGCGCTTGCTCCCCATGCGGCCAGTGCGAGTACAGTTAGGCAAATGGCTAGAAACGTTTTCATCTGGTTCATCAGAATACCTTCCGAAGATTAGTGCAACGTGATGTGCGGATTGGGCTTCGATTGGTGTCCATCGAGCGCCAATCCGCATCGACTAGCGACGTGAGAAGCTCTGTTCCAG
>JAAUPU010000181.1 GCA_012032975.1 Caldilineaceae bacterium
GGAAACGCCGGCGCTTGCGTCCGACCAGGTGGTTGTTGTCGAGCCTGCACCCGAAGAGGCACCCGCCGCCGATGCTGTCAGCACTGATGCTGGCAGCGACGATGTGGAGGCCAGCGCAGAAACAGACGAGGCTGCCGCGGAGGCCGAAGAAGAAGCCGGCAGTGCCGACTCGGCAGTGCCAGATGGACTTGCTCTCCTGTCTGTAGAGAATACATTTGAAGGCGATATTCGCTTCACGCTGGACCAGAAATTTCGAGTAGTCGAGGGGCCAAGTGAGATGGACCTGCTACCCGGCGACGTGCTTGACATTCTCGTCTATCCGGGAGTGCTGCGCTTCAGCGTGAGCAGCAATTGGCGGGCTGAAAATGTCTCCGGCAACGCAGAGTTTACTGTGGAGCCTGACGAATTGCGGTCGATCTGGATCAAATTTGTGCCTGACCCCGATGGTTCTGGGTGGGATATGCTCTATCAGTGGCCATAGACCTTCTGTATACCCAGGCAAGCCTAATTCATGTACATGCGCAGGCATGGCCTAGCTGCCACATTCGGTGCTGCAGGAGGATTCTCTGAAGTCTGGTGGGATGGAACCTACCGTACTCCACAATTGCCAAGAGAGCGAAAGTAAAAAGGAAGAGGGCCTCAGGCCCTCTTCCTTTTTTATTGGTCGCTGATCGACTGGCTGCGCGGCTATCGCTGTCGGTAGCGAACGTACAGCTCGCGCGTGGTTTCGTCGGCAGTCAATTCGAACTTGACTGCGGGACCGCGAGCGACGCCGTTTCCATCGACCAACTGGATTTCCCAAAGACCCGCCTGCGGTTCCACAAAGATGACGCTCATATTGGCAAAGCGCGTGTATGGTCCTGGTTCGCTTCTCGTCTGGTCCGGCAAGCCAGCGAAGCTTGTATCCTCGACCGCCAGCGGGGCGCCGTTGTGGATGACTTGCACACTATATCCAGGCAAGCCCAGATTTGCCGGCGAGTAAGCATACAGATAGATCCGCACGACATTGGGTGCGAGACCTTCGGTCGGAACTTTTCTGCGGCTTCCAATTCAAACTCGAACTCGGGGGTGGGCGAGGGTGTAGCCGTCGGCGTCTGGGTGGGCGTCGCTGTGGGCGCAGGGGTCGCAGTCTCGGTTGGCGTCGGGGAGGGTGGGACGGGCGTTTCAGTTGGCGTGGTTGTGGCGGTGGGAACGGGCGTCGCAGTCGGCGTGTCGGCCACGGCGATCACCGCGGTGGGCAGCGGTTGCGGTGCGAGTGGCGCGCTCGTTTCGGTGGCCGCAACCAGCGGCGCAGCGCCTACAACGATGGGGGTTGGCGTGAAAGTGGGCACTGGCGTACGAGTGGGCTCTTCGTTTCCAAAAAAGCCGCACCCGCTAGATGTGAACGATAAAAATACAATAGAGACCCAAAGCGCGTATCGAACGACCAATCCTGTCCTCACACCTTCGCTCCACCGATTTGGAAGAGACCGTTTACTGCCACGGCGATCACACGAAAAACGCTCCATCACGGTGCACGACATCCTTAATTCTCTTGCCAATGGTAGCGTACTTACTGCCGTTGGGCAAGAAGATGGATAGCTTCAGGTAATGTGACGTTAAGGCCGCGACCGATCTGTTTGCAGAGCTTCAACCGGTCTGCGCAGGGGGTCGCATAGCCAGTCAACGTTTAGTTCATTCTGATACCAACATCATTTCGATTCCGGAGGAGATCCATGTCCAACACAATTCCTGCTTCCCATCGAGACCTGGTCGATGGTCCCGTATATGCCGTTCTGACCACGGTAATGCCAGATGGTCAACCCCAGTCTACGGTCGTCTGGTGTGACTATGATGGCGAATACGTGCGCGTGAACACCGCCGAGGGCAGACGCAAGGAGAAGAACATGCGCGAGAATCCAAAGGTCACCTTGGTCGCAATCGACACGACCGCTCCCTACCGCTGGCTAGAGGTGCGCGGCACGGTCGATGAGATCACGCGCGAAGGCGGCAAGGAGCACATCGCGGCGCTGGCCAAGACATACGTGGGCGCCCCGACCTATTACCGGCAGCGTCGCACCGGCAGACTTGGAGGATCAGGAGACGCGCGTGATCTGCAAGATCTGCCCGACGCGCGTCATCGCTTTTGGTGAATAGCCTGTTTGGTGAATCGGCATATTTGCCCAGATAACTGGCGAGATCATTTGTCGATTCGATTCTGACTTGGTCGTGCCTGGCACAGGACGAGCGGCGCTTGGTCGGAGCGCCGCTCGTCCTGTATGATGGGGCGACGTTGCCAAGTCAGCCACAAAACCCCATAAGGATGATCCAAATGGCCCAGCCACGACTAGCCGCTCAACTGTACACCATCCGTGAATTCACCCGTACGGCAGCTGATTTTGCCGCGAGCATGAGAAAAATCCGCGACATCGGCTATACGGCCGTTCAGGTTTCTGCCATCGGCCCCATGCCCCACCGCGAGGTCAAGGCGATTGTTGACGATCTTGGTTTGACGATCTGCAATACGCATATTGGCTACGATCTGCTCTGGAATGAGATCGATGCAGTGATCGACCAACACAGGCTGTGGGATTGCAAGCATGTGGCCATCGGCAGCCTCCCACCGGCTTACAGAGAGGAGGGCGAGCCAGGGTACATCCGTTTTGCCCACGAAGCATCGAAGGTCGGCGAACGGCTGCATCAAGCAGGTCTCACCTTTAGCTATCACAACCACAGCTTCGAGTTTGTCCGCTTTGGCAATCGAACCGCGCTCGAGATCATCTACGCCGAGAGCGACCCGCGCCATCTCCAGGCCGAGATCGATACGTACTGGGTGCAGCATGGCGGCGGCGACCCGGCAGAATGGGTGCGGCAAATGGTAAACCGCATGCCGGTGGTGCATCTCAGGATATGGTGATCGTGGGAAGGGAGCAGGTGATGGCGGAGGTCGGCGAGGGCAACATGAACTGGCCGTCGATCCTGCAAGCCTGCCAGGACGCTGGCGTCGAATGGTACGCGATCGAACAGGACATCTGTCAGCGCGACCCATTCGAGAGTCTACGGATCAGCTATGATAACTTGCGCGTAATGGGGATCAACTGAGACGGGGTAGGGGCTGTGGTCAATCCAGCGCGGCGGTTCAAAGCTGCACGAAACCCAAAAGGATCAGCAGCGCGATCAGCAGCGGCTGGTGGATCAGGTAGATGACCAGAGAATGGCGACCGAGGAACTGAAGGAAGATGATCGGCATCCAACCGGACAGATCGGGCAGCGAAAAATGGCGTCCCTCTGGGCCATAGAGGCTGTTACCGATAAAGACGCCCAGCAGCGCCACGCCAAACCACGGGATAACCGGAAAGTAGTCCAAATAAAACTGATTCGGCGGCGAAAGCCAAGCCAGATAAACCAGGTGGACGTGACCGGAGCCTGGTCGATCAAAATACCTGCAACGCCGAAGATTGCCCAGAGCGCCAGATTGAGCCAGCGAAAGGGCAAAAATGGATAGGCGGCGATGATCGAAAAACCGATCAGGTGCAGGATGCCAAAGCGAATTTCGCCGATGCCGATCTGGCTCACGACCAGTCCGGCGACCAGCCCCAGTGCAAAGATGCCCAATCCCCGCTTGAGGAACTTGATAAAGAGGCCGTTGCTGTTGCCCTGGCGATGCACAGCGCGCGTGTAGCTGACCGTCAGCGAAACGCCGACCAAGGTGATAAAGAGCGAGGCTGTCGTTCGTTGGAAAAGCCACCAGAAGCCATCTTGGAGCGCGACATAGTCGATGACGCGGAAGGTGACCAAGTCCCACATCAGGTGATAGATCACCATCATGATAATCGCCACGCCGCGCAGGGAGTCAATCTCCCAGTATCGGCCTGCTTTGGGCTTTCTGAAAATGCCGCTGGCTGCTGTGCTAAGAGCCGACAAGACCCGTCTCCCCCCATGCTTGGTCCACGATTCAGATCAAGCTACAATGTACCACCAAGTGTATCAATCCTTAAATCATTCCGAATTCTTCGATCAGGGCAATCGCGAGTAGGGGAGAAGTAGACAATAGCCATCAAAAGAGGCTACCCTGTGGGAAAATCATCACAGGAGGCTCAAAATGGTCGTTAGAGTGACTGAAACCCCGCAAGAGGCGCCGACAATCGCCAAGGAATTTGCACAACTGAAAGATCCGCGAAAGGGCAATTTGCGATACCACAAATTTCTGGATGTTCTAACGATCGGTATCTGTGCGGTCATATGCGGTGCCGACGATTACGAGGCGATAGCCGAGTTCGGTCGAGCAAAAGCCGAATGGTTGGAGACTTTTCTGGAACTGCCTAGGGGTATACCCGCCCATGACACCTTCTGGCGAGTTTTTGAAGCATTGAATCCAGAGCAGTTTCAGCATTGCTTTCTGAAATGGATGGCAGGCGTGCGTAAAATCATTTCCCGGGAAGTGATTGCCCTGGATGGCAAGAGGCTACGCCGCTCTTACGCCAAAGAAGACGATAAAGCCGCCATTCATATGGTCAGTGCCTGGGCAACCGCCAATCGTCTGGTGCTGGGACAGCAGAAAGTGGATGAGAAATCGAATGAGATTACTGCGATTCCTGAACTCCTGCGGGCATTAGATATAGAAGGTTGTATTGTGACCATCGATGCCATGGGCTGTCAGACCGCCATTGCGGACCTGATTGTGGAAGGCAAAGGGGACTATCTCCTCTCCCTCAAAGGCAATCAAAGCAATCTGCATGAAGATGTGGTGCTGCTTTTTGATGACCTGATTGCCAGCGATTTTACCGCCTACCCCTCTCACTATGCTCGCACCGTCGATAAAGAGCATGGCCGTATCGAAATCCGGCATTGTTGGACCATTGATTTTCCCAGTCTGTGTGGTTCTTTGCGCGGTGCGGACAACTGGCGGAACCTGACCACCCTTATCAAAGTCCGCGCTGAACGACGTGTGAACAACAAGCGCTCAGTTGAGGACCGTTACTTCATCGCCAGTTACCGGGACACCCCTGAACACATCCTGGCCCATACCAGACAGCACTGGCACATCGAGAATTCCTTGCACTGGGTCCTGGATATCGCCTTTCGTGAAGATGACTCCCGCATCCGCAAGGGCAATGGTCCTCAAAACTTTGCCCTCCTACGACACATCGCCCTCAATCTGCTCAAGCACGACTCCAGCAGCAAATTGGGCATCAAGAATCGCCGCTTACGTGCTGGTTGGAATAACGACTATCTCTTTTCCCTTCTCAGCCCTCTCCTGTCTTGAACTCGCGATTGCCCTGACAGAGCCAGTCGCAAAACGCAGACATCCACAGATCCTACCCCTGTTGGCGCACCGAGCTGTGCCACGGAATCAGCCAGCGTTCCAGCAACACGATCACGAGGTAGAAACTCACGCCGACGATGCAGGCGATGATGATCGCGGCCCACGCGTTGTGAAAGCGAAACTGCGCCGCCTCCTGCGTGATGAAGACGCCCAGCGCCGAGCGATTGCCGCCGAAATATTCGCTCACCACTGCGCCGATCATGCTGAGCGCAGCCGCGACTTTGAACGCGCTGAACATGTAGGGCAGCGCATTGGGCAGGCGCAGCTTTTGCAGAATCGCAAAGTCGCTCGACGCGTAGGAGCGCATCAGTTCCAGCGCCGATGGGTCGACCAGAGTCAACCCGCGCACCGTGTTGATCATGGTGGGAAAGAAGACGATGACGGCCACGATCATCATCTTGGAGAAGGGGTTGTCCACGCCGAACCAGTTGTTGAGGATCGGCGCAAACGCGATGATGGGCACCGAGTTGGCCGCAATGGCAAAGGGCATCATGGCTTCGTTGACGATGGTCCAGCGCGCGGTGGCCAAAGCCACGATCACGCCGGCGCTGCAACCGATGACAAAGCCGCCCAACGCCTCTTTGGTGGTGAACCAGCCGATCTGGATCAATTTGCTCAGGTTGCCGACAAACGCTTCCCAGATGACCGATGGCGCGGGCAACAGAAACTGCTGAATCTCGAAAACACGCACCGCCAATTCCCAAAAAAGATGGCTGCGAAGAAAAGAACAAGGGCCGGTGCGAATTCTCGTACACGCGTCACGATGTGTGTCCCTCGGCCTTGCGCAGCCAGTCGCGCACCTCGGTCTCGATGGCAAAATAGGCGGCGTCGGCGCGCGTCTGCTCGCCGCGCGGCACGGGCAGATCCACCTCCACGATATGCATGATCGCGCCCGGCCGCGCCGACATGACCACGATGCGGTTGGAGAGAAAGACCGCCTCCGCGATGCTGTGGGTCACGAAGACGACGGTGGTCTCGGTCTCCTGCCAGATGCGATGCAGTTCGAGATTCATGCGCTCGCGGGTCATCTCGTCCAGCGCGCCGAAGGGTTCATCCATGAGCAGCAGTTCGGGCTGGATTGCCAGCGCCCGCGCAATCGACGCTCGCTGCTGCATGCCGCCCGACAACTGCCAGGGATAGTGGTTCTCGAAGCCGC
>JAAUPU010000182.1 GCA_012032975.1 Caldilineaceae bacterium
GCGATGTGGATGTCTGGTCACGCGGCGTCTGGCTATTGGCTGCGATCTTGGCGGCTGGCGTACTCTCGTGGCTCTTCAATTTCATGCGCCAATGGTACACGGCTCGCACCGTGGGCGATGTGGTGCTCGAACTGCGCGAGGATGCCTTTGATGCGGTGTTGGCCCGCGATATGTCCTTCTACGACGAATTTTCGTCAGGCAAGATCGTCAGCCGCGTCACATCGGATACCCAGGATTTCGCCAACGTCGTGACCCTGACGCTCAACCTGATCAGCCAGGTCTTGCCAGGGTCGGCATCGTGGTCTTCATCCTCGTTCTTTTATCGATGCAAGCTGGCCTTGAATTGCCCTGGCGCATTGCGCCGCTGATCATCTTCATCGCGCTGGCTTTCCGGCGCATCGCCCGTCACACCACCCAGCAGGCGCGCCGCGTCCTCGCCGAGGTGAACGCCAACGTGCAGGAATCGGTCACCGGCATCGCCGTGGCCAAGGCTTTCCGCCAGGAACAGACCATCTATGATGAGTTTCGCAAAGTCAATGCACAATCCTATCGATTGAGCTTGCGCCAAGGGCTGGTCTTCAGCTCCATCTTTCCAATCCTGGGGGCAGTGGCCGGCGTGGGCACGGCGTTGATCCTCTACTTTGGCGGCATGAGCGTGATCGCCGGCGCGGTCACGGCCGGCGCATGGTTTCTCTTCGTCGAGAGCATCAACCTCTTCTGGTTTCCGCTCACCGGAATCGCCTCGTTCTGGAGCCAGTTTCAACTGGGCCTGTCTGCCAGCGAGCGGGTCTTTGCCCTGATCGACGCCGAGCCGCGCGTCATCCAGAACGACGAGCAAGCGGTCGAGACCATGAGCGGGCGTATTGAGTTTGAACGGGTGGGTTTTCGCTATACCGAGCAGGAGCAGGTGCTGGAGGACTTTTCGCTGGTCATCCACGCCGGCGAAACGGTTGCGCTTGTGGGCCACACCGGGGCGGGCAAATCCAGCCTGGGCAAGCTGGTGGCCCGCTTCTACGAATTCCAAGCCGGGCGGCTATTGATCGACGACCGCGACATCCGCAGCTTTGATCTGCCCTCCTACCGCCGCCACCTGGGCATCGTGCCGCAGACGCCCTTTCTCTTTGCGGGCACGGTCGCCGACAACGTACGCTATGGTGTGCCGGGCGCATCCGAGCAAGAAATGCGCGATGTGATCGAGCGCATCGGCCACGGCGACTGGCTGCACAGTTTGCCCAACGGGTTGGAGACGGTGATCGGCGAGGAGGGCCGCGGCATTTCGATGGGTCAGCGGCAACTGGTCGCGCTGGCGCGTGTGTTGCTCCAGAATCCAGCGATCCTGATCCTGGACGAAGCGACCGCGAGCATCGACCCGCTGACCGAGGCGCAGATTCAAGAGGGACTTGATGTGGTGTTGAGCGACCGCACCGCCATCGTCATCGCGCACCGACTTTCGACCATCAAATCCGCGGACCGAATTATCGTGCTGAAAAATGGGAAGATCATCGAGGAAGGCCACCATGAACGGCTGATGACGGCTGGCGGCCACTACGCCGAGTTGTACAACACCTACTTCCGCCATCAATCGCCGGACTACGACCCGGTCGCGTTGGCGATCTAAGCCGTGTAGAGCGAAGCAGAGAAATTCGTCTGAGCCGTGCGATTCGTGGCAGGAACTCGTTGTGGATCGGATCGTTCTGCAGAGGCCGTGGAGCGTCGAGTCACCGATTCGACCCTGTGGCGCTGTCGAGCTCGGCCTCTTCGACATAGCGCCTGAAACGACGCCAGTAAGCGTCACGATCAGCCGGCCCCGTTTTGGGATCAGGGAAGCGTTCGTCGGCCTTGCGTTGGCCGCGCGCCAACGCCTCCTCCATGTCGATTTGGCAGAGGTAGGCGATCTTGAAGAGCATGACAACGAGATCGCTCAATTCAAGCTCCAACTCCTCGCGCAGCGCCTCTGTGCTGGGCAGATCGTTGACGCGATAGCCCTCGATCATCTGGACCAGTTTGCTGACTTCGCCCAGCTCTTCGATGGCGTGCAACATCACATGGCTGGGCAAGATCTTGTCCCACTCCCGCGCACTGTCCCACGCTTTCAGCCACTGCTGATACTCGCGAATATGCATACTCGCTCAACCCTCCGCCGGTCTACTGCTCAAGGGCATCCTCTGCAATCGATGCAGAAAATCGGGTGACTTCAGTTGACGCTCCAGCACGATGATCAGGTAGCGATAGAGGACGTTCTCCACGCGCCGCATGATCGGCGGGCGAACCGTCAAGCGCTCCGCCTCTCGCCACGGACGGCTCTGCAAGAACCGCAACACCTTGAGCGTATCGACGTCGATTCCCTCCGCGTCGGCTCGACCGTGGCCGCACGCTGGACAATAGACGCCGCCTTCGGCCAGCGAAAGATAGTTCGCTTCTGCCTGCAACTCCTTGCCACAGCCGATGCAATCAAAAAGCTCTGGCTGAAAGCCTGCTACGCTCAACACGTGCAACTCGAACCAGCGGAGCAACACGTTGACGTCAAAGGAAGACCGGTCCACTTCCACCAGGCCGGCAGCGGCGCTACTTCCCTCATCCAGAAGCCGCAACGTCATCGTCAGCAAGTCCCAAAGAGACTGATTCTCGTCATCCGCCTCGGTAAACGCGTCGATCAACTCGACGATGTAACTGGCGTTGCCGATGGCGTCCAGGTCGCCGCGGAGATGGCGATAGTTCTCGACGGTGGTGGCTTCGGTGATGATGTCCCAGGTACGCGCCTGGGCAATGACCAGCGCGGCATGGGTAAATAGTTCCAGATGACCCGCTTTGCGGCTGGTCGTCTTGCGAATCCCTTTGGCGATCAGCTGGAGCTTGCCCATGCCTGGCGTAAAGACCGTCACAATTCGGTCGGCATCGGCATAGTCTCGACGGCGCAGGATGAGCGCATGGGTCTTGTACACACGGCTTCTGCTGGACGCCATGACCTGCTCCTTCCAAACGAAAAAAGACTCCGCCGTTGCGGAGTCTCTTGTGCACCTGCAAGGTGCCCCCAAGGGGATTCGAACCCCTGTAGCAGGCTTGAAAGGCCTGAGTCCTGGTCCTCTAGACGATGGGGGCCAGCAACGTTCAACATCTGCTGAACAACGGGGCAAAGTATAGCAGCGCGGGTATGATCGGTCAAGTTTGCTTGGCCTCAGAATGCATGGCGCAGCCCAGCATCGCCCACAACTGCTTGTGTCAGTCCGTTGGCCTATGGTAGACTCCAGCCATTGTTTAGGCTGGCGTCTGCGCCCTTTTTTGCGCCGCTAATTGCGCCGCTAATTGCGCCAGTGTCGCACCGGAGCGCGCGAGAAAACCAAACGCAATGCACCCGCCTGTAGAGCGCCCAACGACGGAAACGAGTGACGTGTGGATCGTTTGACCATTGCCTCTATGCAGATTCGCATGAGGTTACCCCAAACGCGTGAAGATTACCTGACCGACCTGCGTCGGTTTCTGCGCGTGGCGGAGACGAAGAATGCCCGGCTGGTGCTCTTTCCTGAGCTAGCGGCTGTGATGCTCGCGCCGCCGATGCTGGACGACACTCGATCCAATCTGCTTAAGCGCGCCGACCAGGGGCGAAGAAAAAATGCCAGCATTTGGCAACGACTGACTGGCTCGCTGGCCAGCAGCGCAGCCTCTCTCCTCAAGGCGGACTTCCGCACCGGGATCGCCTCGCTGTTGGATGTCACCGGTCGCGACCTTTGGCAGGCTTATGTCGAGGTCTTTGGGGGGCTGGCGCGCGAGTTTAGCATGACCATCGTCGCGCCAAGCGCGTACCTGCCCGACCCAGCCGATGGCGTCGTCCGCAACATGACGGCCGTTTTTGGGGTCAATGGAGAGCTGCTCGGCGTCCAATCCAAAGTTGTGTTGCACCCAGAGGACGTGGACCTGGCGCAGCCGGGCGCAACCTGGGAGGTGATCCATACCGAAGTGGGGCGCATCGGCGTGATGATCGGCTCCGACGTGCTCTACCCAGAGGTAGGTCGCCTCCTGGCCTACCAAGGCGCTGAGATTTTGGTCAGCCTGGCCGCCTGCCCCAATCCTGTTCTCTACAACAAATTGCGGGCCGGGATCCTCGCCCGAATGCAGGACAATCAACTCTTCGCTGCGGCGAGCTATCTGGTGGGTGACAATCAGCTGAGCCGCGGGCTGCGCGAGCCATTTGTGGGCAAGTCGGCTATCTTTGCACCTCAGGAATTGACGCCGCGGTTTAATGGCGTGATGGTCGAGATGGGCAGCCTGCGCAGCGAGGGTGTCGTGGCGGCGGAGTGGGATTTTGTGGCGCTGAAACGGCTGTGGGGAGATGTCCGATACGCCCGTTCGACAGCAGATCCCGCTGGCGCAGGCCGGCCAAGCGTTGGCCAAACTCTATGCCCGGTTACAGAATCTCCCGCGCCTCGTGGACCGAGACCGAACTGACCGGTGTTGGCGGCGCTGGCGATCACCAACTATCGACAGCGACAGGCGAAGCGCTGGCCGAGCAGAGCCTGGATGATCTTCCAGTACTCAGCACGATCACGGCTCGCTGGCCGTTGCCAGAGCGGGACGATGGGCTGGCACTCTCCGAAACGCTGACAGATGGCGATAGCAGCTATGAGAGCCTGGACGACGATACGCCCCCGCTCGGTCTGCCCACCTGGCGCGGCACCGAGGATGAAACCGATGAGATGGATGCGCTACCCGATGCGCCATCGCCGAACCCCGCGGTCAAGGAGGAGGATGGGAGCGGTTCGATCGAGCCGACGGACAGCTCTATGTAGAGCTACGATTCACCGGGGCGACCAGGCAGCATAGACTCCACGCGCGACCCACACCGCTTCTTTCTCCGGGTCGAGCGGTTGCACCCAAATCCCAAGTCGATCTTCTTCATCAATCCCAGCATAGGCGAATGCGCTGCTATCTGGCGCCCAGATGGTCATGCTTTGAGCATATTGATCGAAGAAAGTCAGGTAGCCTTCGAGAAAGGTGCGCGTTGGGAAAGTCGGCGCATAGGCGACACTTTGCTTACCATCCCAGACGTGCCACCGAAAACGAATCGTTCCCGCGATACGCTCGGGGCTGAGATAGGCCAGTTTCTGACTGTCTGGGCTCCAGAAAAATGCGATCACCGGCGAGTCGCTGACCTCGCGCGTCCTCATGGTCTCGAGTTCGACCACATAGAGCGGGCCCAACGCGGCCAGCCCCACATCCCCATCTGTAATCGCATAGGCCAACTGGCGGTCGTCCGGGCTGAGCGTAAAAGAGATCCGGTTGCCATAGTCGGTGATGCGCTGGATTTCCTCACCGTCGAGAGTGCTGCGGACAAGATATTGAGATGCGCCGTCGAGGACCGCGTAGATCAGATGGTCGCCGGCGACGCCCATTGGGGGGCGGGGAAGTTCGCGGTGGAACCCTGTACCGCGGTCTGTGTGCCATCCAACAATTGCAGTTCGATACGTTCGTTGCCGATGTGGGTCAACAACTGTTGACCATCGGGCGACCACGAGAAGTAGAATGGCTGCCCTTCTGCCAACGTGCGAACCGTCTCGTTTCCCGAGGCCAGGTCGACCAGGCGAAGCGCCATGGACGGTTGATTGCCCGAGTTCCAACTGCTCAAATAGGCCAGTTGTTCACCACCAGGGCTCCATGAAATATAGAAGGGTGCAAACGGCAGAGTAACCTCCGTTCGCTGCGCTCCATCAAAGGTCGACGTCAGAAGCGCGGCCCGTGTGCCATCACTGGTTGCGTCCATCGCCGTCCACGCGATTTTATCGGCTCCAGGCGCCCAGGTTGGCTGGAGATATTGGCGGGTTGAACTGGCATCGGCAGTCAGCGCCAGCCGATTGCTACCGTCTGGTTTCATGGTGTAGATATTGCCATGGCGCCGATCACCAAGAGTCGGTTCTGGTGGTCGGCCACGGCTGTGGCCTGTTGATTGTCCGCTGCCATCTGCTCTAGCTGGCTGTAAACGGCTGCGGCGTCACAGCCGCTCAACAGAAGCGCGCCCAAGAGGAGCCACGGCGCCAGCAGATGTTTGGTGTGGAGTCGGAACGGATTCATGGTTCCCCCTGGCGAAAGAATTTCAGGCACGGACGGCGAATGCAGAAGCAACGATCCAGCGGATGGACAGGCCGCGTATCCGGATCATGAGATGTCGCGGCGCGAAGGATAGTGCACCCACGCGGTGAGGTATGCAAATCGTCTTACAAAGCGCGCGGTGCAATGAACAATCGGAAAGGATGCACGCGATGATACTGCGAATGGACGATCCAGGCAAACAGTTGTAAAGTGGCCAATCGTCGCATCGTCGCCATTCTCATTGACAATGCCATGGGCCGGTAATAGACTTCCAGCTACGAAGAGACTACCGCTGCATGAACACTGGCTCATTGGGCAACACAGATCTCTTCCCCGATTCTTCCATGGCCCACTTCAGAC
>JAAUPU010000183.1 GCA_012032975.1 Caldilineaceae bacterium
CCGCCGCCCCCACCGGCGACCGCGACGCCGGTCCCCGTTCCGCCGACCCCGGAACCCGCGCCCGTCGTCGAAGCGCCTCCGCCAGAACCGGCCAAGCCACAGTACAAGTTCAATATCACTGCGGTCAGTAAATGTTTTCCACAGAAAGCTGGCACTTGGTTCGAGGGCAAGACCTATGTGAATGGTCAGCCAAAGAGCGGCTACAAGGTTGTCTTTAGCTACGCACCCGATGCCGCGCCCTCGACCGAACCCATGATCAGCGGACCACATCCGGGTTACGAAGGCTGGGATCAGGGCTACTACAGCCACATCATTTCGGCCAGCGGCCCCCGTGAGGGCAACTGGTTCGTCTGGGTGGTGGACGATGGCGGCAATCGCATCTCAGAAATTGCCAACTGGCAGAGTACTGGACCGGGCGATGGAGGCTGTAACCAAGCGGCAGTTGACTTCGACAGCCGCTGACCTTTGTAAGCACGAGCGGTAGGCTCGATGAAGAGACCGCGTGTGAAGAGGGCCTTGCGCCAGACGATAACACTTTGGGTCAGCCTGCTCATTTTGGGCGGGCTGGCTTTTTTGTGTTGCGGACACCGCCCGCCCGTGGCTGGATGTGGGCGCAGACCGGTGAAGAGGCGTTCGGCGCGCAGCTAAAAGGGCTGACCGATCTGGCTTCCGATCTGTTGCGTCCGCGTTTGAGCCTCGCTCCTGATGTATTGATTGAGCACGCCGATCTCAACCCCTTTGGCGTGAATGTCTTTCTGGAGCAAGAAGCCGACCCCCTCAAGCGAGAACGGGCTGTGCAGATGGCTGCCGACGCCGGCTTTCACTGGTTGCGCCAGGAATTCCCGTGGGAGGATATCGAGATCCACGGCAAGGGCGACTTCGAGGATCGACGTCACGAACCCGCGCGATCGGCCTGGGAAAATATGACCACATCGTCGAACTCGCCGAGCAGAACGGGATGGAGTTGATCGTGCGCATCAGCAACCCGCCGGCCTGGTCGCGCGCTCAGGGCAACGATGTCGGCGCCTACGCCCCACCCGATGAAGTTCAGGATTTCGCCGATTTTGTCGAAGCAGTAGTCACACGCTATCGTGGCCGCATTCGCTACTATCAGCTCTGGAACGAACCCAACATCTACCCGGAATGGGGCAGCTATCCCATTGACCCCGAAGCGTATGCCCAGTTGCTCAAGGCCGGTGCTGAAGCCGCGCGCGTCGCAGATCCAGACGCTGTCATCATCGCCGGCGCTTGGCCGCCACCATCAATCTGCAACCGGCCGCAGAGCCGCCTGCCAACAGCCTCGCCGACCTGCTCTTTCTGCAACGGCTGTACAACGCCGGCGCCGCGCCCTATTTCGATATTGTGGCGGTGCAGGGCTATGGCCTCTACAGCGGACCCACCGACCGCCGGATGCACCCGCGTGTGATCAATATAGCCCGCCACCAGTTTGTGCGCGACCTGATGGTCCAGAATGGCGATGGCCACAAACCGATCTGGATTGCCGAGATGAACTGGAACGCGGCTCCCGACGATGTGGAAGCGCGCTATGGCCGCGTCTCGCCAGAGCAACAGGCGCGCTATCTGCCCCTTGCCTATCAGCGCGTCCAAGAGGAATGGCCCTGGATCGGCGTGGCAAACACCTGGTATCTGAAGCGAGCCACTGACCTGTGGGAGACGAACCGACAGCCTGAGGCCTATTTCCGTCTGCTGGCGCCCGACTTCACGCCTGAACCGGTCTACGATGCGATCAAGGCGACCACCGCGGCTGCGCCATGACTTCCGAAAGCCCCGTCCACTCAGCCCAGCCAGCGCACAACCGCAACAGAGCGGCCGTGGCGTCACCGCGCCCAAGTGGAGCGAATCAACTACGGAAAAGGTGTTGCTGATCGCCATCCTGCTGCTTGCTGCCGGGCTGCGTTTCTATGCCCTGGACGGGACCAGCCTGTGGAGCGACGAGGGCAATACTTGGGCGTTGATGCCGCGCAGCTTTGGCGAGATCGCGGCAGCCGCGGCAGCCGACATTCACCCACCCGGCTACTATTGGTTGCTCAAGATTTGGACCAGCCTCTTAGGCACAGATGCCAGCGCACTGCGCAGCCTGTCGGCCATCGCCGGGCTTTGCCTGGTCTATGTCGTCTACCGCATCGGCCGTTTTGGCGGCGTGGGTCCGCTTGGCAGTGGCGTCAAAGCTCGTCTCCCCAACGTGGGTGGCTTCGCGCTGCTGGCGGCCCTGCTGGCCGCGGTCAACCCGTTTCAGCTTTACTATAGCCAGGAAGCGCGCATGTATATGCTGTTGACGCTGGAAAGCGCGCTGCTCTTTTGGGCGCTTCTGGCGATCATGGATGCACAGCGCAGCGGGCGCGGCTATCGTCTCGCCGGCGTAGGATTTGTACTCAGCGCCGTCGCCGGTCTGTGGACCCATTATAGTTTTCCCGCACTGCTCCTGGCCGCGGCTCTGACCTACCTCGTTTTTTGGTTTCAACGGCGGCCTATCGATGGGCCGCGGTCGAATGTCGATCTGCTTCGTTTTGGTGCACTTAACTTGGTCGCGCTGTTCGTTTACCTGCCCTGGTTTCCCACGGCGGTTGATCGGGTGCTGAACTGGCCCAAAGGTGGTCAGCGCCTGCCGCTGTTGGACCTTGTCGCGACGGTGTTCTCGACGCTACTCTTTGGCCCATTGCGTCAGCTCCCGGATCCGCTCTGGCTCTGGTTGGCCGCGGCCGTGCTTCTGCCGCTTCTGGGTCTGATTGCGCTGCGCAGGCGATTTATCTGGATGACTCTCTTGCTCTGGCTGCTGACACCGCTTGTGTTGATGGCCGGTCTGGGTCTCTTCTCAGATGCGTTCCTCAAGTTCTTGTTGGTGGCAAGCCCCGCCTGGTGTCTGTTGGCCGCGGCTGCGCCCTGGATGTTGCCAGGTCGCGTCCTTTGGGGTCAAGGGCTGATCGTGGCGACGGCGTTGCTCCTCGCACTAACGACGCTGCCCGCATATTATGCGGACCCAACCGCCCGCGACAATTATGCTGGCGTCGCCGCTTACGTGGCGGCCGTGGGCGACCCCGCCGCCGATTTGGTGTTGCTCAACGCACCCGGCCAACAGGAAGTGTGGCGCTATTATGACCCTGGTTTGCCGATCCTTGCCCTGCCGCGCGAGCGCTCCGCCCGATCCCCAGGCGACGATGGCCGAACTGGCCGACGCGCTGCGCGACCGTGGACGCGTCTATGCGCTCTTTTGGCAACCGACGAAGCCGACCCGGAAACTCTAGTCGAAGGCTGGCTCGACCAACATGCGTTCAAAGGGTTGGAGAGTTGGCAAGGGAATCTGCGCTTCGTTGTCTATGGCATGAACAATGACCTTGCTTGTTCACCGCTGGAATCGCCCATCGAGTTCGGTGGACAAATTGCCCTCACCGAGACCTGCCGCGCTTCGCAATCGATAGCGGCTGGCGACCTCTTCTTGACCACTTTACGCTGGCAGGCGTTGGCTGACCTGGAGCAGCGCTACAAAGTTTCCCTTCAACTTCTCGACGCACGCAATCAGGTCATCGCACAACGCGATAGCGAACCGGCCGGCGGCTCGGCGCCCACGGATGGCTGGCAAACCGGAGATGAGATCGATGACAACCACGGTGTCGTCATTCCGCCTGGCACGCCGCCTGGCGATTACCGATGGGTCGTCGTTCTCTATGATGCGCAGAGCGGTGAACGTCTACGAACGCCCGTTGGCGACTTCGCTGAGCTTGGCAGTCTGAAAGTTTTGCCGATGCAGCGGGCGCTCCCGTTGGACCTGTTGCCGATCCAGAAGCGGCTGATGAGGCCATTGGGCGCGGTGACATTGGTGGGCTACGATGCCTACAAACAGGGCATGGGCCACGCGCCAGAGACGCCGATTGCGCCTGGCGACGTCGCCCATTTCACCTTCTATTGGCAGGCGCCCGATCCGTTGCCGGCTGACTGGCCAACCGACCTGACCTTCCAGATTCAGGTGGGAGACCAGCAACTCACCGCACCGCTGGCCGGGGGCGCCTTTCCGACCGGTGCTTGGCGGCCCGGGGAATTGGTGCGGGGTGAATTCGACCTGCGCTTTGACGGCGATCCACGCCGGCCACTGTTGCGGATGGGTATACAGGAGTACAGACTGGACGCGCTGCCTGGTCCATAATGTGGCGGATTGGCCTTGTTTTGACATAGTACTATGCCTGATATAGCATACGGGCCGGTGTTGGATGATCAAAAAGGTGGTGCAGGATGCAAGTTATGGAAGTAGTTCCATGTGACTCGGTGGAAATTGACCCAATCTTTATGTGCCCGGTCGAGGTTGCCGCGCGCATCATCGGCCAAAAGTGGACGTTACAGATTGTCCACACGTTGCTGGCCGCGGAGGCCATGCGTTTCTGTGGACTTCAGGAAGCGCTCGGCGGCGTCAACCCGAGTACATTGAGCAGCCGACTCAAAATGCTCGAAGAAGAAGGGTTGGTGCATCGCCTTCAGATCAGTGACATCCCCCCCCATGTCGAATATCGACTCACCCAGATGGGCCACGATCTGGAGCGCGTGATCGGCGAGATCTCGCGCTGGAGCAGTGTCTGGCTTTGCACTGGTGAAGGGCTGATCGTTGACAGCGACGAGCGAGCGAACCGCGTCGAATTCGCCCCTTGCACAGAAGATGCCGCTCTATGATCGTCAAAGGTGTCACGGTTGGCCTCCTTCAGGAAAATTGCTATATCCTTGGCTGCGAGCGGACCCATGCTGGCGTTGTCATCGATCCGGGCGATAATCCGCGCGCGATTCTCAAGATCGTCCAGCAACAGGGGCTGCATCTGGAAAAGATCGTCAACACCCACGCCCATCTTGACCACGTCATGGCCGTGGATCCAATTCGCGCTGCCACCGGCGCCACCTTTCACCTGCACGAGGCCGACCTGCCCATTCTGCACGACGTGCCTCTGCGCGCCCGCCTCTGGCTAGATTCCGAGATCGACCCCATTGGCGACCCAGATGAATTCCTCGTTCACGGGCAGGTCATCACCTTTGGCGATGAACAGTTGGAAGTGCGCTTTACCCCAGGCCATGCCCCTGGGCACGTTGTCTTTGTGCATCACGCCGGCCGTCAGGTCTTTGCCGGGGATACACTTTTTCAGGGCAGCATCGGTCGCTTCGACCTTCCCGGCAGCGATGGACCGACCCTTCTCAATAGCATCCGCACCGAGTTGCTCACCCTCGCCGACGACTACGTGATCTACCCCGGCCACGGCTCCGCCACAACCATCGGCATCGAACGAGTTTCGAATCCATTTGTTGGCGCGTACGCCTCAAGCGTATAATCAGATTTCGCACTCTGCCCAACCGCAGAGTGATGCAGAGCGGCTTGTTTTCTATCTTTCCCGGAGACGATTCATGGCATTTCACCGACAATTTCGTCCCAGACCCGCACGCGGATTTCGGCTAGCCTTTGGCCTGCTGATCATACTCACCTTTGCCCTTCTGCTCTCGGCGTGCGGCTCCAGCGGTGAAGACGAGGCCGTGCCAACCCAAGTTGCTACGCTTGCAGCCGAGCCAACCGTCGCGCCGACCGAACCAGCCCCAGAGCCAACCGCCACAGATGAACCGACTGCTGCTCCCGAAGTGGCCGAGACAAGCGAGATGACCGCAACGACAGAAAGCGCGGCCACAGAAAGCTCAGCTACAGAAGAGGTCGCGCCGCGTGTTTTCTTCTTGCGGCCCACGGATCACGCGGTGATACCGCTCACGTCCACCGTCAAAATGGGCGCCGAGGGGCTTACTGTGCAGCCCTCCGGCGAGATCGTCGAAGGCAGTGGCCATATGCACATCATGGTGGACAGCCCCTTTATCGCGGCGGGTGAAGTGATTCCCAAAGATGAGACGCATCTCCACTTTGGCGACGGCGCGCTTGAAGCAGAGTTGGCGCTGACGCCCGGTCCGCACATCCTGCGGCTCCAATTTGCCGATGGCGCACACATCGCGCTGGAGGGCGAACAATACCAACATGAGATCGCAGTCAACGTCGTCGAAGGTGCGCCCGAGCAGTCCGTTCGCTTCGTGATGCCCACCGACGGCGCTACCACGGCGCCGTCGTTTGATGTAGTGATGGCGGCCACCGGTTTGGTGGTGGAGCCATCCGGCGAGATTCGCGACGGCGCAGGCCATCTGCATATCCTGGTGGACACGGAGTTCATCGCACCGGGCGAGGTCATTCCAAAAGACGAGCAGCATCTCCATTTTGGCAGCGGCCAGTTGATGGGCACGGTCGAGTTGGAGCCGGGCGACCATGTGTTGCGTTTGCAGATGGCAGATGGCGCGCATATCGCGCTTGATGGCGACCAATACCGCGCCGAGATCGCCGTTACGGTGGTGGAGGATGCGCCGACTGCCCAGGTGATGTTTCGTCGAACCAGTGGATGGCGCGGCGGTCAAGACGGAAT
>JAAUPU010000184.1 GCA_012032975.1 Caldilineaceae bacterium
TGCGCGGGCCGATGCTCAGCAACCTGACCATGTGGGACACCGGCAGCGATGGTTCCTATGCGGGCAACTATGCCATGAAGCTGGCGACGCGGCCCGCGCCGGTTCGCTGGCCGTGGCCATCAAGCGCATTACCTTTCGTCACCTGGGTCCGATCCGATTGGAAGCGTTCTTCACCTTCAAGCCAGAGGCGAGCGAGCTTCGCCTTTCCGAGACCGATGTGCGGACCGTTGGCGTGCTCTTCGATCTCCAAGATGTGGACCGCAAGTCCAACCCGGAGCGGTTGATGCCCCACATTCGCTACTTGAACGCGCTGGATGGCAAGGCAACCAGCCGCTGGCAATTCAAACGCCACCGCGCGCCGCTGCGCGACATCGGCGGCACCGGCAAGACCCGTTCCCACTTCCACTTCGCCAACGAAGCATGGGAGGATATTCCCGACGGCGACCAGATCCTCTGCTACAACGAGATCGCGACCAAGCAGAACTGGACATATCTACGTCTGGACTTCGACTTGGCCGATATGTCCTACCTGGGCCTGCAATGCAACGACCGCCGTTTCGACCTCTCGACATTGGAGCCGATGCATATGCCCGCGATGGCCAACCTCTGGTGTATGCTCAACACCGTCTTCTTCGTGGAGACCGACTGCGACAAACGGGCCTTTCTCTATGTAGATTCCATCCTGCTATCCGGCGAAGGGGAGTGAACGATGGCCGATGCACCAACCATCCAGGCCGATTTACTGCGCGACTTCATGAGGGCCGTTTTCGAGCGGCAGGGCGTTGCGCCCGATGCCGCAGCCGATGCCGCCGAGGTGCTGCTCTGGGCCAGCCTGCGCGGGGTGGACACCCACGGCGTGCGCAATCTCTTGCCGCTCTACACCAAGCTGATCGGACAGCAAGTCATCGATCCCGCGGCCGCGCCGGAGATTGAGTACGAGACGCCCTTCTCTGCACGCGCGAATGGCAATTGCGGGCTGGGACTCTCGGCCTCCTGCTGGGCCATGCGGCTGGCCATTGCCAAGGCCAAAGTGTGCGGCACGGGCATGGTGACCATGCGCAACTCCTACCACTTTGGCGCGGCTGGCTACTATCCCTGGCTGGCGCTGGAGCACGACATGATCGGCCTTTCCATGACCGCGCGTTTCTACGCACGCGGCGCGGAATTGGGCGTGTTGCCCACCTTTGGCGCCAAACCCATGTTCTCGACCAACCCCATCGCGGTCAGCTTTCCCACCCAGGAAGAAGCGCCCTATCTGTTGGACATGGCCACATCGATCACGCCCTACAACCGCATCGCCAAGCTGCGCGACGCCGGCGAGTCGATCCCCTTGGGCTGGGGGTTGGATGGCGAGGGTCGGCCCTCGACCGACCCGTCGGTCATCAAACAGTTGTTGCCGCTGGGTGGCACCCATGAACTTGGTGGTCACAAAGGCTATGGCTTGTCGATGATGACCGAGGTACTCTGCGCCGTGCTGTCGGGCGGCTGGGCGGCCATCCAGGATGAGGACGAGACGTCCTTTGACGGTCACCGCCAGTTCAACGATGGCCACTTTTTCGCGGCGATTCGCATCGATGCGTTCCGTCCGGTCGACGAATTCAAGCGGGGCATGGACGCTATGATCCGCGCCCTGCACGCCGCGCCAAAAGAACCCGGTCAGCCGCGCATCTACGTCGCGGGCGAGATCGAGCATGAAACCGAACAGACGCGGCGTCGGGACGGCATTCCATTGAGCAGCACGGTGGTCAACGATCTGCGCGAGCTGGCCGCTCGCTTTGACGTCGAGCCGGTTGTCTAGCCATTCGACACAACGACTTCAGGCGAATCCAAAATAACTATCCACCAAGCGCGCCAAGGAACACCGCAATATAGGCTGTTTCTTCGTGAAACTTCGTGAGACTTGGTGGATAGATATTTTCCGGCAATGGCCTCAGCCTCATCTTGACCAACAGACCATTCACCCGAAAGATGACCACACCCTTGAGTTATCACCCATTTCGTCGCAGCCACGCACTCCTTGTAATTTGCCTGACCTCTTTCTTGCTGAGCGCTTGCTCCCTGGTGCTTACGCCGCCTGCGGCCACCGTTCCCGTCGCGGCCAGCCTCACGGCGTCGCCAGCATCGCCAATCGCCGAGGCATTGGTCAGAGAGCTTGCGTTGGCCGGGCCGATCACCGCGCGGACCGCGGAATTATCCGGTCTGGCATGGTATGGCGATCATCTCATCTTGCTGCCCCAATACCCCGACTTCAGCGGCGAGGAGGGCGATGGCTTCCTGTATGCCATCCCCAAGCAGGCGATCCGAGCCGTGTTGCATGGGGAGAGCAGCGCACCCATCGAGCCACAGCGAATCCCGTTGCGCGCACCCGGTCTGCGCGCCATTCCTGGCTACGATGGCCTGGAGGCAATTGGCAATTCGACGGGGACAAAGTTTACGTGAGCATGGAAGTCGGCGGACCGAGCTACATCGGTGCGTATCTGCTGGCCGGGGAAATCGCGCCTGATCTCTCCAGCGTCACGTTGGCAACGGACCGATACGCACAGATCGACAGCCCGACCCTGATTCGCAACCTCTCAGAAGAAGCCATCGTTGCGACCCCAAGAGGCATTCTGACCTTCTACGAAGCCAATGGTCGCGCCCTCCGTCCGACGCCAGCAGCCCATCTCATCACCCCCACTCTGGCAGAAAGCGCGTTGTCGCCATTTCCAAGCCTGGAATATCGGGTGACCGATGCGACTGAGCTTGACGCGGCGGGTCGCTTCTGGGTGATCAACTACTTCTTTCCCGGCGATGTCCACCTTCGTCCCGAGGCCGATCCATTGGCCAACCAGTTTGGCAAGGGGCCGACCCACGCAAGCTATCAACATGTGGAGCGCCTTGTCGAAATGGAGATCACGGAAAGCGGCATTGTGTTCACAGAGCGCGCGCCTATTCAGTTTGCATTATCGCTGGAGCCGCGCAATTGGGAAGGGGTGGTGCGGTTGGACGACGAGGGATTTCTGATTGTCACCGATTCCTTTCCCCAGACCATGCTCGCCTTTGTAACTGGCCATACGCTCGATTGATCCAAGCCAAATTGGCGACAGATCTGCCGCTTGCCACAAACAAGGTTGGCCTAATTTACGCACCTTGACAAGTGGCGGTGGCTCATCTACCATGCTTTGCAGAAGCAAATTTCAGCGCATCAAACAGAGTTTACCCATCACCCCTATTGTCAGAAAGGACAGACGCATGGCCAACGCAATCAGCATTCTTCGCGCCCAATACAAGCAATCTGCCGAATGGTTCGAGGGCACCATGGCAGGACTGGACGTCGAAACGGCCCACTATCAGCCCGGTGGTCTCGTCGCCCCGATTTCGGCGCAGGCTGCCCACATGGTAAGCGGACTGGACTTTTTGATCCTGGGTACGATAGCCGGCCGAGCACCGCTGATGATGAGTTCCCACGCCGAAACATCGGGCATCAGCGAGCCGCCGCCGCGCGGCGAGTGGCTGGAATGGGCACAGCGTCTCGAAGTTGACCTGTCGGCGCTGCATGAGTATTCCAAAGCGGTCTTTGCCGCGGTGGATGACTATCTTGCATCGCTCTCGGACGATGATCTGGATCGTGATGTAGAATCAGACTTCGGCACCTTCACGGTTGCATGGTGGCTGAATACGATGCTGCTCAACAACTACTCGCACACAGGCGAGATCGCGGCAATCAAAGGATTTCAGGGCCTCAAAGGCTACCCTGTGTAAACCGGCCGCGCCGATCCTCTTACCCGAAAATCTTGCAGTCACAATCAACGATGTTTTCCAAAGCGGCGAGTAAACTCGCCGCTTCCCCTCTTTTTGACGCGGACTCCAAGGAAAGGATTCACCATGCCCCAGCCCGTTTTGACCGCCTCCACCGCCGCCCACATCCCCGACTGGGCCTTGCGGCAGCGCCATCTGATGACGCGATGAACGAGGCTGCACCCCTCTACCAGGAGCGCTACACCCGCGCCGACGGCAGCTTTGTCTGGCGCGAGGAGTGGCCGGGGATGGATGGCTCCGATGACGGCTATGAGAGCTACCACAACTGGCCGCTCTTCTATGCGTTGGGCGGCAGTGCGGATTTGCATACCCGCAGTCGCCACCTTTGGGAAGCCGTCACGAAGCAGTTCACCGCGTACGGTCAGGTTTATCGCGAGTACGACGCGTTCTACGACTGGATGCACCACGGCGAATCGTCGATCTATTTCTACTACTTTGGCCTGGCCGACCCAACCTGGGAGCCGGACCGGGCGCGCGCGTTGCGCTTCGCCGCCATGTACACCGGCGATGACCCCACTGCCCAGAACTGGGACGCGGAGAAACGCATGATCCGCTCGCCCATCAACGGCAGCCGCGGGCCTCGCTTCGTCAACGAATGGGACGACTGGTCAACCCACCGCTGGGTGATGGCCGAATACCCAGCGCCCTACGATGATCTTGATGTGCCGATGGAAGAATTGACCTGGTACGGGGAGATGGTGCGCAAGGCTGACTGGAATCAGGATGAAGTCTACGCCGTGATCCTTGAGGCGCTCAACCAGCGGACCATGCGCTGCGACGTGCCGCTCAACCTGACCTCGACCAGCCTGATCAGCAACGCATTTTTGTACACCGGTGAGGAGCGCTACCGGCGCTGGGTGGTCGATTATCTCGAAGCGTGGGCGGATCGCATCGCGGCCAACGATGGTCTTTGCCCGGACAATGTGGGACCCAACGGCGTCATCGGCGAGACCATGGGCGGCAAGTGGTGGGGTGGTTATTATGGTTGGCGCTGGCCCCACGGCTTCATGACGATCATCGAGCCGCTGACCATCGCGGCCATGAACGCCGTGTTACTCACCGGCGACATGGGCTATCTCGACATTCCGCGCGGCCAACTCGACCGGCTGTTGGAGCTGGGGCGCGAACAGGATGGGCAACTGCTGGTGCCCTATCGTCACACCGATGCAGGCTGGACCTCCTATCGACCCATGCAGCCCCACCACGCATCGCAGATCTGGTACATGTCCCAAGATCCGCGCGACCGCCAGCGGCTCGACAACATCCCCGAAACCCAGACTCGTTGGCTGGAAGTGCGCCCCGGTCGCGGCAAAGGTGATGACCAGCACTTTGGACCCTGGTTCTGCTATCTGGACAATCGCAACCCCGACTATCCGCGCCGCATCCTGGAAGAGCAGTATGCCGAGGTGCTGCGCCGCATGGACAAGATACGCAACGACCACGGCGACCCGGAGACATGGGACGTCCATCACTGGCAGAACGTCAACCCAATCCACACCGAAGGGCTGATCCAGCTCACCTGTGGCGGGCCACAGATCGTCTACCACGGCGGGCTGCTGCATGTGCGGCTGCGCTATTTCGACGCGGACGAGCGGCGCCCCGGCCTGCCGCGGATGTGGGCGCGCTGGTCAGTTCGCTGGATGCCGACAGCACGACGGTCGAACTGGTCAACACCAGCCCGCTGCACACGCGACGGCTGATCGTGCAGGCTGGCGCGTTTGGTGAGCATGAATTCACCAGCGCCGAGCCATTGGATTCAGAAAATGGATCGGCAACGATCGGCAACCGTCATTTGACGGTCGAACTACCCGCCGGACGGTCGCTGCGTCTGCGTTTGGGCATGAAACGCTATTGCCACACACCCAGCTACGGCCAGCCGGTCTGATCGGCGCGTCTCGCGGCGCAACCGGTGTGATAAAATGGCAGCACACCGTCGCGCCCGCGAACGTCTGGTCCTGGTTTGGAGGCTAGGATGCGAAAAATCAAAGGAAGTCGCCGAGTGGTATCGCATACCCGATCTGTCCACGCTCGATCTCCCCGAGGAGGATGGCGAACCCATGGAACCGACTGGCACCGGCATCAAATGAACCTGCTGATCGAGATCGTCAAACAGCGCTGGCGAGATCGCAATGACTTCTTCGTGGGCGGCAACATGTTCATCTACTTCAGCGCACAGCAGGTGCTCAATCGTGACTATCGTGGCCCCGACTTTTTCGTCGTGACGGATATCGAAGAGAAGCCAGGCATGCGGGGCAAGTGGGTTGTCTGGGAAGAGAATGGGCGCTACCCCGATGTGATCGTGGAGCTGATGTCCCCCTCGACGTTCCAAGAAGATCTCGGCGCCAAGAAGGAGTTATACGAGCGCACCTTCCGCACTACGGACTACTTCTGCTATGACCCGGAGACCGAAGTGCTTTACGGCTGGCATCTGGGCGCGGATGGCTACCAGCCGCTGAAAACCGACCAGCAAGGCCGCATGTGGAGCGAGATGCTGGATGCCTGGATCGGCCCCGTGCCCGGCGAATACTTGAACCTGCAATGGACCTGGCTGCGCTTGTTCGACGCGGAAGGAAGCATCATACCGATTGCGGCGGAGGCCGAGCGCACCCGGGCCGATGCCGAAGCCGCGCGCGCC
>JAAUPU010000185.1 GCA_012032975.1 Caldilineaceae bacterium
ATGCTTGCCGCGCGCGCGGCGATGGCTTGCTCTGCATGGAATCCGCTGGGCGTGCAGATGCAGATCACATCCACCCGTTCGTCGGCGAGGGTCTCTTCGTAGCTGCCACAGGGGACGTCAAATTTGGCCGACATGGCCTCGAAACGTTGCGGATCGTAGTGGCTGACCGCGACCAATTCCGCGCCTAAATCGGCGTTGGCAAGCACCGCTTTCTGATGGTATTCGGCTACCATGCCAGTGCCCAAAAGGGCGAATCCGAGCCGCTGTTTCGATGCCATGACGAGTCCTGCTTTCTGTTCAATGGGATTGGCTTCGCGATGGGTTTGGCTTCGCGATGGGTTTCTATTCCCCCTCTGCAACGAAACCACGAATTACACGGAACCGCCTCTGTGGGTTCCGTGCCATCCGTACTTGACCTGAAGAACCTACGATGGAATCAAGGCAATGAGTCTCGCCGTGATCAGGCCCACGCCATCTGTTGAATGTTGCCTCATCCGGTCGAAGGCGCAGGTGACGGCATTATACGCGGGGCGCAAACGGAGCACCAAATCTGACTCCAATACCCATTGCTGAAGCCACAGCCACGATTGATCGAATGACAAGGCAGGAGGGTGAACGTGCGACCCGCCCTGTCAGAATGACAGGTATTCATGATTCTTGCTTGGCCTGGCAATTGGCATAACTTCCGGAGGGATAGCAAAGGGGCAGACCGATCGCGGTCTGCCCCTTTGTAATCCCTGTCGCTAGAACAGCTGTTGAGCGAGCTGTTACCTGTAGGAACCGTGCTACGCGGCTTCGGGCGACGTCAACTCTTCCAGCCGCTGTTCGACCTCGCGCAGCACCGTGACCCGGTTCTTGTGGGCCATTTCATAGGCCTGCAAGGTTTCCAATGCCTCCAGGTTGTCGAACAGTTTCACCCGCTCGATCACCTCAGCGGCGGTCAGTTCCATGTAGCCTTCAAAGGGCGCCGCCATGGCTTCTTCGACGCGCTCGATCTGGATCTCACCTGGTTCGTCGGCGATCGACGGCTTGCTGCCAAAGCCGACCCGGTTGAGGATTTTCTCGACCTCTTGTTCGACTGTCTTGCTGCTCTCGCCGACATCCTTGGCCACTCGATTCTTGATCTTCATGGCTTCGTCGGTGGTCTGATCGCGCAGCTTGTTGATTTCGTCGAAGAATTTCTGCTCGATCTCTTCGCCGCGGTCCTCGGCCTTGTCGAGCAGCTTTGCGCCATCTTCCCATAGCCACACGCCTGCGTCATAGGCCATACCAGCCATGCCGACGGAGATCAGGAAGGCGCGCCGACCGGTGGTGCGCACATGCTTGACCGCGTCTTCGGCCTGTTCTTGTACATTGCGCAGGTTGATATCTACGTTTACTTTGGTGTTCATTTTAGACTCCTTTATCAGCGCCCGCACGGGGCAGCGACAGAACTGCGAAAATCTGTGGCGTTGTAGCCATCCTATTGGCTATGACGCACTGCGTTACAAAAGGATTATAACGCAGTGCGTCACGATTGTCAAGAGGATTTCGCCGCGATTTTTCCACGCTCTCTACTCGTGCGACGTCCCTACAAACTGGACCAAGGTTTTGACCACGTTGTCGAATACAGAGAGGCGCGCGACTTCGTAGCCGTGGCTGTTTTCGCGCACATGCCCAAAGCAGGCGATCCGGTAGGCTCCGCCGCTGGTATAGACCAGACTGGCATCGCTGGCTGCGCTCTCATAGGCGACGGGCTGCAATTCGGTACCCGCGTCCGCGCCGCCGCACAGAGCGCCTGGACCAGGCGTTGGTCATAGTGCGCCGTCCGGTCTTTGCTCCAGATGCCTGGCCGACTGTCCAGAACTAGCGGTGCGCCTGGTGGCATGGGGCAGCCATCAATGGCGATGAAGGTCTCTGGTTGTAGCCGTTGGGCTAGCACTTTGGCGCCATGACCACCGCCTTCCTCGTGTACTGTGAACGCCACCACGGTCGGGTGATGAGGCATGATCTGCCCACGTTTGAGGGCTTCTAGCAGGAGCAGCAGGGCCACAACGCCCATGCGATCGTCGAATGTCCACGCACCGACCAGTGGGTCGGTGGGGTCGCCAAAGACGATCGGCCCACAGACCCCCCTGACCGGGACCGCGGTGGAGCCAGGTCGGATACCCGCTGCGGCCAACTGCGACGGCGTCAACCCGGTGATCACACGTGTGTCCGCCCAGGTGACGGCGCTCGCACCTGCGGTGGTCGAATGGGTCGAACCCATGGAGAGGATGCCCTGGATCGATCCGTGGTCGCCCAGCACTTCCACAGGCCCCTCGCCCAGCTTCCAGGGGTGGAGACCACCACTGCGCGCCACCTGCAACGAACCGTCCGCATCGATCGATGTGACCACCATGCCGATCTCGTCCATGTGAGCCGCGAAACAGCAGAGCGGTGCGTCAGGGTCGCGGCCTGCCAAATGGACGACCACATTGCCCGCGCCGTCCGTGTTGTGGGCATAGCCCCATTCGTCCAGCTTGCGACGGATTAGAGCGGCGACTTGCTCTTCGCGCCAGTCGGGGATGGCACAGAGAGCAGCTCGGTGAAAAGTGAAAGCGGATCGGTTGGGGCATGGGTCTCTCCTGGGATGGTGGGATGACGGGATGCTGGGATGGTGGGATGACGGGATGGTGGGATGGTGGGATGACGGGATGACGGGATGCTGGGATGAAGCGACTGGTCGCGCTTCCATGTCACCTTGTCATCCTGTCATCCTGTCATCTTCTCACCTTCCCACCCCTCTACTCCATCGGCCATGTAAGCCGACCGAGCGGAATCGCGCCGTCGGCGATTTCGGATGCATTGGTGTCGAACGCATCGAGTCGCCGGCCACTGATCGGGTCGTACATCCCGGCGAGCAGGGAGTAGGCGCCCGGCGGCGTTCCCGGCGGCACCGTGAGTACGTGAGCGTCCGTCACCACCTCACCGCTGATCCAGCGGTTGCTGGCATACCCTTGACCTGGAATTGCATCTGACTGGGCGACGATCTGGCCGTTTTCGTCCGTCAGGTGAACAAAGACCTTGTAGCTGTTTTGCGGTGTGGCGCGCGCATGCCACACGAGCGTAACTACAAACTGGTCTTCACTCGCGCCGTGGTCTATCGACTCCACGCCGACCAACGAGACCTGGCCCGATCCGTCGGTTGCATCCACCAACGTGGCATTGATGGGAAAGAGCACCTCCGGCAGATCAAAGCGGCGTGTCGAGTCTCCAACCACGATCTCTTCCAGCAACAGGGGGTCGCCCTCACGGTCAATCGGCAGCACTTCCAGTCGATATGTACCGGGTTCGATGGCCGCAGGCAGCCGCAGCCGAAGACGGCGACAGATTGCCTCCCCTTCTTCCCAGCGGGCATCGGGCGCAATCTCACCTTCCCAAAGGAGATACTCTCCGTCAGCATTGGCCACGCGTAAGGCCAGCCGTCGGTCTGTGGGCGAGTCGGCATTCAGTTGGCTCAAGAGATAGAGGTCGACCAGCAGAGGCGAGCCTGCCTGGAATCCGTCGGCGTAGAGGTCGTGGCCCATCATCCAGAGTTCGGGGTCTAGGGCCGTCTCCATCGGTTTGGACGGATAGAAGCGCTCCCGTGGGTAGGAGGCAAGAGGCAGAGTCATATAGCCGGCCAGTGCGCTATCGCCCGGCCCGTCTGCGCGAGGCCGGCGCGCATTTTCTTCCGCGTATTCATACCAGCCGACCTGTACGCGCACCTGTTCGCCGCCTGCGCACAGATCATCCAGCCACGGTTGATAACGGTCGATGACCCGCTCGCCGGGGGTCCAGTCTGTAGTGGGATAGCTGCCATTGCCAGGCAGTTTGTCGGTCTGGCCGATGCGCCGATTGTCGATATCCAAAAGGTGGACGAAGCTGGTCAGATCTCGCGGCATGGGTGAATCGCCGCGCCAGAAGAGCCAGATGTCGCCGTTCTGCTCATCGGCGCTCATGCCGAGCAGCGTGGGCGCCTCGGAAAAGTGCGCAACGCGCGTCTGCTCCGGTCTGTAATCGGCCGGCCACTCTTCGGCCAGCGGGGCCGACAAGACCACGTTGCTCAACAGCGTCTGACCAAAGCGATCCAGCACCGGCTCGGCTTCGACGTCGGGCCAGATCTGCGCGGTTCGGCGGGCGCGGTCGATCTGCTCGGAAGGAAAGGCATAGATCGCGCCTTGATCGGGCGGCGGCAGGACAATCGTGTCGCTGGTATCCAGCGCTTTGATTGCCATCCCCTTGCGCAGGAGATGAACCGTGGCATGGCGGTCAGCCCAGAGCTGAGAGAGATAGATCTGGACAGGGCCATCCGCGCCGGCGCGGAAATCCTGCAAGTAGTCGAGCGCATCCAGCTTGTCCGCGTCGTACATATAGTAGACTTCTTCGCTGTTGCCAAAGACGCCGAAGTAATCATAGACGGTTGAGATCGTGCTGAAGACCAGAATGAAGGTCACTGCGGCGCGCCGAACCAGGGAGCAGGTCGCCTGAGCTTGACAAGCCACGCCAGACCCAATCCTGCGGCCACAAAGAGCGCGGGCAAGGCCGGCATCATGCGCGAATAGTTGGGGGCGGCCTCGCTCAAGATCGACGGAAAGAGCATGATCAGCGCCCACAGCGCCAGCAAGATCAGCGCATCTACATCGGGGTCACGGTCGGGCTGCTCTGGCGAATCACCGATCTGGCGCCGAGCGCCGCGACCGATGCGCATGGCCCACAACGCCAATCCAATGTAGAACGGGATTGCCAGCAAGAGATCAAAGACGGGCCGACCGGCCAGATTGTGTGTCCATTCCCGGTCGCCCTCCACGCTGAACATGCCCAGGATGTGCAGAAAGTTGTTTGCCAGTGCGCGCAGCGGCGAGTCCCCGCTGACCCGCTCCGCAAAGATAGAGACCTCGGAAGCGTGGCCAAAGAAGAGTTCAGGATGGCGATAGAACTCGTAGCCGAGCGGGAGGAAGACGAGCACTGCCGCGGCGCCACAGAGCATCAGCCCAACCAGAGGAGCGTCCAGCACGAAGCGATGGCCGCGTGGCCTTTGCCATGTAAGCCATAGCACATAGGGGACAAGGATGAAGGGCACAAAGCGACCGGCGGGATGGGTCCAGACCGCGAGGCCGGTCAGCACACCGCTGACCAGATAGGCGGCCAATCGACGATTCCTGGTTTGGGCATGATTGCCCAGCCAGAACGCGCCGATGATGGCGCAGAGGATGACAGGCATCATGATCACGCGGATGCCGTAACGGCTGAAGTGGACATGCCAGAGGCTGATGGCCAGCGTCAGGCTGGCAACGCGGCCACGTAGCGACTCTGTTGCGTCAGCAGACGGCGCAACAGCAGGTAGCTGGCCGGCACGGTCAGCAGGCCGGCCAGCGCCGAGGAGAGCCGCAGCGAGTAGACGTCCACGCCCAGGATGGAGCCGACCGTCGCCTGCCAGTAGGTGTAGAGCGCCTCGCGCCCGCCATTGGCCGGCAGAAAGAGGGGGAAGTGGCCTGCCAACACCTGCTTGGCATCGATGGCGTTGAACGCTTCATCAAACTGGAAGCCCGGCGGCAACTCGCCGAGTTGGTAGAGGCGCAACGCTGCGGCCAACGCAGTCACCGCAGCCAGAACGATCCAGTCCCAACGGTTCCAGACCGGCGACGCAACCGGATTGATGTCATTTTGCGAGGGGCGAGGGCCTGCCCTGAGCTCGTCGAACGGGGCGGGCGGCTTGTGGCCAGTACCATTCACCATTCACCATTCACCATTCACAATTATCATCCCCACATATCCTCAAAAATCAATTTCTCCCGATCCCGCTCATCATCAAAGAGCCATTCGGGAATTTGGATGGGATAGTCGCCGGAGAAGCAAGCGGTGCAGTGGCCAGTTTGCTGGCGAATGCCAGAGGTCACGGCCTCTACCATACCTTCGTGGGTGAGGTAAGCCAGGCTGTCCGCGCCGATGCGCTGGCGAATGCCTTCGATGTCCAGCTTGTGGGCGATGAGGTCTTTGCGTGTGGCCATGTCGATGCCCATGAAGCAGGGATGGCGCACCGGCGGCGACGAAACGCGCACGTGCACTTCCTTGGCTCCGCCGTCGCGGATGAGCTGTACCAGCGGGCCGGCCGTGTTGCCGCGCACAATCGAATCGTCAATGAGAACAACGCGCTTGCCCTTCAGGTTGGCTTCTAGCGGATTGTATTTGATGCGCACGCCTTCCTTGCGCAGTTGGTCGTCGGGCTGGATGAAGGTACGGCCGATGTACCGATTTTTGGTGAGCCCTTCGGTGAACGGCAAGCCAGATTCCAGGCTGAAGCCAATCGCCGCCGGAGTGGCCGAATCGGGCACGCCGACAACGACATCGGCGTCGGCGGGGGCTTCGCGGGCCAGGATGCGGCCCAGCCGCTGGCGTACCTCGTGGATG
>JAAUPU010000186.1 GCA_012032975.1 Caldilineaceae bacterium
GTTCCTCAGCAATCTGCGCACGACAAGGCGGCGCCCCGCAACCGATTTCGGCGTGGAGCGACAATGCAACCCCGAGCACGTCGGAACCCCCGCGCCGAGATTGGCACTCGATGCGGGCACGCGAAATCGCCCAGGGGTTCAACGTGTCCAGTCACGTGAGGTCGGCCTGCGATGCGGTGACCATACGATCGAGCGTGGTTGCCGCCGCCCCGCTGTCGATCGAGGACGAGCGGATCGCGTCGATCATGCAAGCCATGAGCAAATATGCAGTGCGGGCTGAAGAGCGCGGCAAGTTATTGAACAATCTGGCTGTTCACTTTGCCGAAAGCGGCCGGACCGAGTTGGCGTTGGAACATTATCGCGATGCGCTTGCGGTTTTGAAAACCGCCGGACCGCAACGCTTTGAACTCGCCCGTCAGGTATTAGGGCACATGAGCGCTGTTTGCCGAACGGCCGGCTTCGCCGAAGCCGACGAATACACGGCGATGCAACAATATGTGTTGCCATGAAATGAGGAGCGTCCGATGTTGCGATTTCCAAGAGCGATATCTCTCGCGGCCGTTTGCTGGCTGGCGATTTCGGCGGCCTGCACGCGCGAGGCTGCCGGTGCGCCGATAAGTCACGCGGGAACGACGGGCGCGCCCGTCTGCATCGCCAATCGCGCCGCGCCCGATTTCCCCCGCTGTAGCACGCCGGCGCGACTGCGGGTGCCCTCCGGGTACATGCCAAGCATCTTCCCAGATTTGACAACCTCCACTGCCCCTTCGATCGCGTCCTGGTCGCGGGCGCCTCTGCGCACTGGGAAGACGCCTCCCCACTGCAATATCTTGGAGATGATAGGGTGAATTTGAAAGGCTTCGATCTTGGCCATGAAGTAGATCTGGCGCTGCGTGCCCCAGGCCAGCAAGAGAAAATCGGGGCCGCGATTGTGATTGCAGGTCAGGATGCACCCGCCCTGGCGAGGCACATGCTCGCCACCGTAGACCTGTAGATTGCAGAAGATGCGCCGGAAGAAGATCGCTAGAAAATATCCACCCTTCCAAATGAACGACGCATCCTGGGGAAGTTTCACAGTGGGGCCTATCGTGGACAGCGTGTGCTAGTTGAGGCGCGTGCGCATCTCTTCAATGCGATTGAAGGTGTCGAACAACTGGCGCTCCTGGTCATCCAGAATCTGCTCCAGTTCCACCTGTTCCTCTTCGATGCCGAGCGCCAGGCCCAATTGACCGGTGAGGAAGAAGTAGCGACGGAGATCGCGCGAGGCTGGTTCGAATTCCTGTAGCTCCAGGTGAAGCAGCGCGCGCTCTTGCCAGGGCAGCGGATTCAACGGTGTCAGGGCAAGCGAGAAATCCAGCGTGCGCGTGGCCATTACATAATTTTGCTCGGCAAGGTAGACATTGCGCAGGTTGTTGAGGATCCGTTGAGCGACGAGAGCCGCAGTCATTGGGCGAAAGGCCGCCGCGGATAGCTGAATCGACTGGCCGAAGATCGATGAGAGGTAGGTCGAAACGGTTTCGGGCAGCAGTAGCTGACCATTGAAGGCATCCAGCAGCCATTCCCCCTCGCTGTCCCGATAGCGGGCCATGAAGTGGTTCGGAAAACCAATGCCGTCGACCTCCGCGCCCAACCGCCTGCCTACCGCCATGCAGACCAGACTCAGCATGATCGGCAACCCGGTCCGCCGATCCAGCACGTCGCTGAGAAAGCTGTTCTGGCTTTCGTAGTAATTTTCCCGATTTCCCAAGAAACCCATCTCTTCACAGAGCGTCCGCAGCAGATAGTTAGGTCGCGCTTTACCCAGTGGCTGGGCCTCGTAACCGGCCCGCATCTGCGCCGCGATCCGATCCAGCCGATCGATGTACACATCCACGGACAAATCGGGATTGCCCAACCCAGAAATGGCCAGAGCGAGTCGCTCTGGCGCGGGACTTGGCTTCTGAAGTTCCTGGCGGAAGAGCGCCAGGTAGGGCAACAACTCATCCACGGACGGCTGCTCCATTCGATCTGCTGCTCTTGACGCGCGATTTGACGGTTGGCTGGGTCTGGCTTTCGGAACGGGCCAGGGTGCGTTTGGCGTGTGATCTCCTGTTGGAGCACCCTCCGCAACACGGCGATCGAGGTCGCATAGGTCGCGTCGACGCCGAAGAAGCTGAGGCTCTTGCTCAACAGCATCTGCCGCCGGCTGATCGGCGTGTCGCTGGCGTAGTGGATCAGCCCCAGGTCATAGGGTGCGTTGATGAACAGGTTGACAATCTCATTGATGGGATAGCGCTTTGGATAGATGTCTTCGTAGATGCTGCTCAGATATGGACCCGCTTCCATTTCGATGTCCGTATATCCTTCTTCGTAGAAGACATGCATGAACTCACGGTTCTGGAGGATGGTGCCGCGCACGGTGACCGCCTTCTGATTGTCGAAGACCGTTCCATATTTGAGATAGGGCGCCACATCGTGGGCCGTGAAGCAGTTGCGGAAGAGATAGGTGTTGCGCGAGTGTTCGTCGAAGACCACGTTGGGGATCATCACATCGCCCACGCGACCATTGAGCGTGGCCGCCTTCCCCAAGATGTAGACGCCCAGGATCGGCCCGACGGCTGTGCTGACCTGGCTGAAGATATGGTAGGCGGCCATGCCAAGCGGATAGTCGATGTTGATGATCAGCGCATCGCTGGCGCCCAACAGCGCCCATTCTTCTTCGTCAAAGCATTGGAGCCGAGGGTCGAGCCATTTGGGGCGCAGCGCGTTGAGCTGGATCACCTGGCCTTCCACATCCAGGTTGTGGGGGTCGGTGATATGGATGACGCCCGCCTTTTTCTCGCGCTTGACAGCCCGCTCGTAGAGCTTGTCGCCATGCTGGTGATTGCGGAAGTAGAGGCGCGAGACATAGTAGAGGAAATTGCCCAGCGCGCCGATGTCGTCCGCCGGCATGGACTGGTATTCTGCCCAAAGATTCTCTGGATTCTCACGCTCGACGAAATCGATCAACTCATCCTTGATCGACCAGGCCGTGCCACAGACCAGGTTGACCATGCTGTGGGGATTGCTGCTCATGAAGTAGATCGGCCGGCGCCCAAAGTCGATCTGCGTGCAGGATGCGTCGAACTTTCCCCACCAATGCTGGACGCTGCGTCGATAGTCGCTGAGACCGCTGCCGAGCACCACGACGCGCAGGTCGAGCCTTGCTTTGGCCGCGCGTCGCAGATTGTCCACCAGTTGGCGACCGGGCCAGACCTGGCACAATTTGGTGAAATCGTCCGCGTCCAGTTCCAGCGCATTGCGCACCCGTTCGAGCAGTTCCACCGGCACAAAAGGCTCGACGTCGGTGGCATTTTGAAACAGGTTGTGGAGATCGTTGGCGTTGAGTTTTTGATAGATCTTGTTCCACTCGATCTGGAAAGTGGTGAGACATGGGATCAGGTCGTCGATGTCGCTGACGCTGGCGATATACGCGGCCAGCGTCTTGCTCTCCGGGTTATAGTAGAGTTTGCGCCGCCGCGCCCGCGCCTTGACCTCGTTCCATTTGTTCAGGTCGTATCCCTTGCGACGGAAGACTTCGTCCATCTGCCCCAGCACCATCAGCGACGTGATGGAAATGCAGTCGGGCAAGCGCAGCGCGCAATAGCTCAGCGCCGAGACATCCAGCACGGGCTGCGCGGCGAGCTGATGCAGATTCGAGTTCATGGCCGCGTGGGTCTCTTCCAGGCTGCGCACGCGAATCGGCTCGCTGCTGCGCAGTAGCGAGTAGTAGGTGCGTATGTACAGCTCGATCTCTTCGTTGATGACGATTGGCGGCGTTCGGTCCATGCTGCTCCTTGGTCTATGGCCCAGTGCGACTTAGGCACGAGTATATCATGCTTGACGCACCTTCGCACGCGAATTGGCGTCGGAGGGTGCATCAGATGGCGGGGCACGATGGGATGACATGAGCCATGATCTGCGCAACGAGGGACGCTCATGTTGTATACTTCCTGGCATGGAAACCTCACTCGACAAGTTTCGCGCCATCGCGTTCTTGAACGGCCTTGACGATGCAACGCTGCTAGAGCTGGCTCAAGGCGCAGTCTGGCGGGAGTTTGCATCCGGTGCAGTACTTTTTCTGGAAGGCGAGGCCGCGTCCGCCATCTATTATCTGGAATTTGGTTGGGTCAAAGTGATGAAGAGTTCGACGGACGGACGCGAACAGATCTTGCGTTTCCTTGGGCCGGGAGAGACCTTCAATGAATTGGGCGTCTTTGCCAACAAGAGCAATCCGGCGACGGCGATGGCGCTTGAAACGGTTGGCGTCTGGTTGATCCCGCGGGAGGCTGATAGCGTGCAACTCGAACCATTTTTTTTCGCCTGTCTCGATTCGGCCGTTCCAAGATTTTCAACCCTCCCCAACCTGTAGGGGTGACGGGCGAATCAACGGGTGCCCTTTTGGGCGCGCCCCTACGAGATGAGGGATTTATTTCATAGGATCAGCCTTAGTTCGCGTCTGTGCGCGCCCTATCGTCAAGGCGCTACGCCAGCCGTCCTAATAACATTCATTTCCCAATGGTCGAGTACCGCATCGACGGCAATACTGAACCAGGCATCCGATATGCAGTTTCTTCACCAACAAGAGGGAATCGGTATGAAGACAGACAGATCGACTCGTTCGCACTGGATATCGACAGTGTCCATCGTTGCCATTTTGTTTGGACTGCTTACGATTGTATCTGGGGGGCTGACGCTCTTCAACGCCGAGGCTCAACAACTTGCTGGCAACTTCGTGCCGTTTGTACTCTGGTTCAACTTCTTGGCTGGCTTTGCGTATGTCGTTGCGGGGATTGGGTTGTGGTCCATGCGGCGCTGGTCGATATGGCTCTCAATTGCGATTGCCGTTGCCACCCTCGTTGTATTCGCTGCATTTGGCCTACGGGTCTGGGCCGGCGGTAGCTACGAGATGCGCACTGTTGCCGCGATGGGCCTGCGCGCAATAATCTGGATTGCGGTTTCGTTTGTGGCCTACAACAAACTGGACCCAAGAAGTTGAAGCCTGAATGCGCCCGGTAATCCGATCCCGGATGACTACTTCCGAATCGAGGCAAGCGTGTTGCCCAAAAAGAGGAGCAGCACCAGCACATTCAGCAACCCACCCCAAAGGCGGCCAGGCGGCCAGAGGAGCAGGTCGCCAGCCATCCGCAGCACCAGCGTGATCTGCAGCAGGATCAGCTGGCTGTAGAGCCGGGGTGAGTAGTGGAAGGATCGTTCCAGAACTGCGGGAAAGACTATCGGCGCGTGCGCAAAGATCATGGCAAAGACAAAGCCCAGAAAAATGCTGTGAAGCATGGCATCGTAGATAGGCCCCGCCGACACTCCCCCATAGAGCACCATCAGCAGGCCGCCGACGACCAGCCAGACATAGCCTGAAAGCAGACAGAGGGCGATGTAACGGGCCTGTCCCCCTGCCTTGATCCGCCGGCTGGCGATGTCATAGCGCAACAGCCACACGGCGAGCAACACCAAGCCCACACCAGCCAGCCTCACGCCGAGCGCATATTCGATTGTCGATAGCAGTGCGCCCGCGAGGAAGACGATGACACAGACAACAAACGCTGTCGTAACCCTGGCGGACAACCGCAAGAATCGCCCCAGTTCAAGCCGTTCGCCCGCGACGGTCAGCAGTGGGAAGCCAATCCACCACGTCACCACCTGCGGCACGGGAGACCCTGCCAGCCAGAGTAAGTTGCCCATCAGCCAACAGAGCGATCCCGCGACGATCACTGTGGTGTACAGCGTTATATGGATGCGCAGAATCCGCACCATGATGATCACGAGCAGGCGCTGCCGAGCGTGATCAGAAGCGCGCCTGGCCAGACCGCTGCCCCAACCATCAGGAGCATCGCGCCCACGCCCGTGAGCAGTGGTGCAGCATAGGGCCAGCGCAAACCCAGGGGCAACGGCCCGCTCCAGGCTGATCAGCGTACCCAAGAAGCCGCTGACCATCAGCACTCCATGGGCCATTGGCAGCGTGGGTTGAATGGCTGGCCACCCCCATCCCAATCGGATGAGGCCCGCCCACATGGCGGCGAAAAGCGACAGCAGGGCCAATAATAACAGCAGCGCCCGCTTTGGAAATGGAAAGATGGGCCGGCGGTTCTTCACGGTATTCTCGACGGTTGACATAAGTTGGCCAAGCCACATCGCAAAATTCTGTGCGATTCGGAATATTCAGTAGCTACAGATCGACCCGCCGCCCGCTGCGCGCTGACTCCAGCGCGGCCTCGATCACCCGCACGGTGCCGAGCGCGTTGTCGGCTGATACCAGCGGCTTGGCGCCATTCAACAAGCAGTCGTGAAATTGCTCGATGGCCGGTGTGAATGGGCGGAGACCGGTGTTGAATTCATAGGTGGTTGTGGTCGAT
>JAAUPU010000187.1 GCA_012032975.1 Caldilineaceae bacterium
GATCCGAAGCCGGGACACTCTATTTCGGCCTGGGGCAGATTGTCTGTTACCAGACGCGCCAACCTGGTGAGGTGAATTGTCCATCCCGGACCAGCTGGTAGATCATGGGGCCATAGCTGAGCAAGATCAAGGCAATGGCGCCATTGACCCACGGCCACCACGAGTCCAGCCAGGCGGGCACGGGTTTCGGGTCGAGTGGTTCGGCCACGGGCATTTCAATCGGCTCTTTGAGCTTGCGGTTGACCAGCGTGCCAAAGACGGTCAGGAAAAAGAGCGTCGTGCTGATCGTGAGCAGGACGACGCCGATCAGCGACTCTATCAAAAAGGGATTCCATGCTGCATCTGCATAGGGGGCCGCGCCCAGTTGGGTGCGGCGCGGTACACTGAAATAGAGACCCAGTGCATGATAGGCGTTGGAAAAGAGCAACATGCCAAAGAACCAGGTCCAGGCCTGAGCCAGCGCGATCCGCCGACTGAGCAGGCGACGTCCGGTCAGTTTCGGGATCAGCCAGTAGCAGATGCCCATGAAGGTCAGCGTGGTTGCCGAACCGACGGTCAAGTGAAAGTGGCCCGGAATCCAGGAAGTGTTGTGGACGGTCAAGTTGACATTGTACGAGGCATTGACAATGCGCCGATGCCGCCAAAGGCAAAGAGGATCATGGCCAGGTTCTGTGCGGTGTAAGAAGGATTGGCCCAGTTGAGGCGGCGGATCCAGCCGAAGTAGCCCTTGCCGCCGCGCAGGCGGGCGCCGATCTCCAGCGATGCCACCACGGTAAAGGCTGTCAGCAAGCTAGGAAAGGCCAGACTCATGGTCAGCGTGCCTTGCAACAACTTCCACGCCTGGGGAATGCCGGGGTCGGTGTATTGGTGGTGAAAACCGACGGGCACAGACAGAATCAGGAAGAGCCAGAAGACCAGCCGTGCCAGCGAATCGCTGAACATCTTGCCGCCGGTTCTGTGCGGGCAACATGCCATACCAGGAGACGTAGGCAGGCAACAGCCAGAAGTAGACCAGCGGATGGCCAAAGAACCAGAAGAGTGAACGGGCCAGCAGCGGGTCCGTACCTTCGACCAGACCCAGCGACCACGGGATCAACAGGAAGAGCATCTCTGCCGCCACGCCGAGGGTTGCCAATTGCCACATGACCATGGTGATGTTGGCGGCCAAAGCGATGAAGGGCGAACGCTCGCCGGGATGTTCCTTGCGCCACGCGATGTAGGTGGCGAGTAAACCCCAGCCCACCATCCACGACCCGACGACCACCAAGGTCAAGCCGACGTAGAAGGTCCAGTCCGCCTGCATCGGCGGGTAGAAGGTGTAGAGCACAGTGGCCAGGTTGGCCAGCATGGGGTAGCCTGTCATCAGCGTTCCCAGGATCATGACGACCAGCGCGGCGATGTTTAGCCAGGCAAAGCGCAGCGGGCGTTTCAGACTCTGGGTCGTCGCGAAGGTGAAAAATCCACAAATGAAAAAAGTAGTCCAAACAAGTGCGTTGAGAACACCGTGGATGGTGAGGCCCTGGTAGTAGCTCTTGATGACAAAGCTGATCTCTCGGTAGCGGTCGAAGCCAGCGTGTTCAAGCCCCTGGAAGACGCCGAGCAATGCGCCAACCGAGAGTGCGGCAATGGCCACGCCGATGTTCCAGCCGGTCAGTCGGTTGACGGTCTTCAAGTCTTTTGCAGTCAGTTCAACGGGTGTAACTTCAGCCACGATCCCTGTTGCCGGTGCAGTTTGTACTGACATAGAATTTCTCCTACAGAGTTCCTGTTCCTGTATGCGCCCCAACGTCCAACATCACCGTTTGGCGATTGACCAGCGGGCGCATGTCAATGAATCGCCGCCTATTCGCCGCTCTGCGCAACTTCTTCGCCCGCGGCTTCCTCGACTATGATCTGGCCGTACATGGTCTGATGAAGTTGGCCGCAATATTCGTGACAAATGAAATTGTAGGTGCCTGGCTCGTCAAAGGTGGCGGTGAGCGTCGAGATCTGCCCTGGCAACACCATCATGTTGATGTTGGTGCCCGCGACGTTAAACCCATGTTGCACATCCTGGCTCGTGACATAGAAGGTGATCGAGGAGCCAGCGGGAATGCGAATCTCACGCGGGGTGAACTGCCAGATCTGTGCGCGCACGTAGGCTTCATACTTGCCCGGCGCAAGTTCGCGCACCGTTGGATCGGCGAAAGGGCTGCCGGCGTCGTAAAGTGTATTGGGGTCAATGCGTGCATAGACGCCAGGCAACTGGATTCCCCAGGCAAACGCCGCTACGACAATCGCCACGAGAAAAACGGCGAGCGCAGCAGCAGACAGACGCATCCACGCCCGTTCATAACGATCTACATGGATCTCGGGGCCGCCATCTGTGGATGGGAGATGTCCATCGCCATGCTCGTCGTGTGCGTCGTGGGCCTCTGCATGGGCGTCGCCGGCGTCGCCGGAGTCGTGGATCGGCTCGTGCTGCTCGCTCATTGGGTTGCTCCTCTGGACAGCATGGTCATGTACACATTGCCCCACATCAGAATGATGATCACGAAGTAGAGCAGCAAGAGCGCTATCGTGCCACGCGGTGCTTCAGGCTGTTTCACAATCAAAAATCCCCCTCTATAAAACTATAAAGACCGTGGACAAATCATTTCAAAACAGACGGCGTTGGAGCATGTAGTCGAGGTCTTTGGCGATGCCGTCGCCGGGTGTGCCAAAATTGTAGATCACTCTTACATAACCGTCGGGGTCGATCAGGACCACATGCGTGCTGTGGTTGACCAAATACCCCTGTCTCCTGCCCCTCTTGCTTGACATGCTCGTAGAAGACGCCAAACTGGGAGGCAACTGGATCGATGTCCGCCAGTTCGCCGGTCATGCCAATGAAGTCAGGGCTGAAATAACTCAGATAGTTGGCCAACTGCTCCGGCGTGTCCCGTTCGGGATCCAGTGTGACGAATATGACCTGGACGTCGTCCATCTTGTTCGGACCGAGCGCATCGGCCATACTCGACATCTCGGCCAACGTCATCGGGCAGACATCCGGGCAAAAGGTGTAGCCAAAGTTGAGAACAACATATTTGCCGCGGAAATCGGACAGGCTCTTTTCCTCGCCATCGGACGTGACGAGCATGAAGTCGGCCGCCGGCTCTGGCGACTGGATGACCGTGCCATAAAATGAATGGGGGCTGAACCACCACACGACTGCCCAAACCAACAGCAGGCCCACCAGCGCGACAACGCCATAGAGAATGTAACGCTTGCGCTTGGATGCCGTCGCGTTTCTCTCGACATCCGATTGGTTGCTTGGTTGGTCCGATTCGATCGCGGTCATGTAACTTGTCCCTGCGGCATTCAGGCTGATCCGGGATGCTGACTATTGTGGAAAGCAGAGAAAGAGATGCGCCGCCTCATAAACGTAGCGAGTAGCGCCGTCGCTGTTCTCTACTTCCTCCACGATCAAACCCAGGTCGCGATGAACTGTCTCCAGATCCGGCGTCGCGGTACGGTATTTGGCGCGCAACACGCCCAGCCCATCGACCAGCACAAAGGCGGGGTCAAAGGCAAAGCTACCGTCGTCTTTGGCCTGATAATAGGTGCGAAAGCTGTTTCCGATCACATTCTTCAGACGGGTTGGGTCGCCGGTCACAAAGTGCCAATTGCTGGTGTCTGCATCCAATTTGGCCGCATAGGCGCGAAGATGTTCCGGCGTATCATGCTCTGGATCGAACGAAATGGTGACAAATTCAACAGGTAAGCCCACGTCCCGGGTCATCTGCTGCATGTCGCGCATGGCCGCGCTCGACCGCTCACAAACCTCACCACAACGAGTGTAGATGAAGTTGTAGATCACCAATTTGCCCAGCAGTTCCTCGTTGGAAAATCGCTGGCCATCCTGGTCGACAAACGAGTAACCGGGCGCCAACGAAATCCTGGGTAAGACCTGTATCGGCTGAAAGATCACAAACGCGATGAGTCCAACCAGCGGCAGCGCCAACAGCGCATACCAGATGTAGGATACTCTGAGCGTCTCCTGTTGCCAGATCGGCGTGTCGAGGTTTGTGGTGGTACTCATTGGAACCGTTTGTTAGGCTGCTACAATTCATCACCAGCAGAGGCGCGCATACGGAAGATGCTGTGTAGTTTACATTACCAAAGCGCATCGCTGCAACTGTCAGGGCATCTGGTTGAGAATTATTTCACATGCGCATTGGGCCACGATCTGGCTCTCATGGCCCGGTCGATGCAGCCGATGGAGACTGTCGAATCTGCTGCCAAAGAGTGGCAGCCTGCCCCACCGTTTCGTCGATCAACGCGACGACCTCCTCGCTGATCTGCTCGCCGTGGCCAAAGTCGACGCCGGGAACGGTCAACTGCCAAGCGACAGGCGGGGGCGTCGATTCTGAGGAGCCAAGCGTCGCTGCATACGCCAGCAACAGTGCAGGCTCCAGGTGATGTCCCAAGCTCGGCGCCCTGTTCTCCCGCTGGATGGGCGCCACTTCGATGCCCTTGCTCCCGCCCTGCCGTGCGTCAACAAAAAGCACGCGATCCACCCCCTCTGCCGCCATTTCGATGGCAAGTTCTGGCGTCAATTGATGGGTGAGATGCAGGTCGATCGCGTGACCCGCGGCGCGCCAGCTTTCTGCCAGGCATGCGGCTAACAAACGACCTGCGCCGTCATCGCGGCGCAGGTCGTTGCCATAGCCTATCACCAACGTGATTCGCCTAATGGCGCACCACCTCGCTCAACAGGTCGCCACTGGCGCTGATCAGGCTGACGCGCATGGGCATCTGCCCCACCGCATGGGTGGAGCAACTGAGACAGGGGTCAAAGACGCGGATGCCATGTTCGATGCGATTGAGCAGGCCTTCGCTCAGCTTTTGGCCGTCCAGATAGCGATCGGCGATCTGCCTGATGGTACGGTTCATGGCCAGGTTGTTCTGGCCAGTGGCGATGATCAGATTCACCTTCTGCAAGATGCCGTCGGAATCCACCTGATATTCGTGGAAGAGCGTGCCCCGCGGGGCTTCGCTGACACCGATTGCAGTCAACTGATTGACTCCCGCCCGGCTGCGCACATGGTCGGAGGTGATCGCCGGGTCTGCCAGCGTGATCGCGATTTTTCCAGACAAAAGAGAATTTCGATCAGGCGAGCGTAGTGATAATGAAAGCTGCCGGTCACCCGTTTGCCCAACGGAGCCAACTGACGAAACTCGGCCAACTCCTGGTCGGCCTTGGGCGTGCCGGCAAAGTCACAGACGTTCAGCCGCGCCAGCGGTCCCACCCGATACATGCCGTCGGCATAGGAGCGGTTCGCCTGGCCGCTGTTGCCCTTGAAGTAGGGAAACTTGAGGTAGCTCCACGGCTCGACCGCCTCACCGATGATGTCGCGATATTGCTCCGGCGGCAACCCATCGACCAGCACTTCTCCCGAGCTATCGACGATCCGCAGCAGGCCGTCGTAATGCTCCAGCCCGCCATCGGGCGTGACCAGCCCCATGAAAAGGCTGTCGAAATTGCCATAGCTCTCGATCTCGTCGCCAAAGCCATCGAAGCCTTGCTTGAGCAGATCGAAGGCCAGCGCGGTGGTCTCGAATGCCTCCGGCAACATGGCCGCGATCTCGTCCCGGTTCTGCTCGCCGAGCGGCTCGCGCACGCCGCCGGGCACCGTCCACGCCGGGTGCACGCTTTTGCCGCCCAGCAGCCGGATCACCTCCTGGCCAAAGCGACGCAGCCGAATGCCCCGCCGCGCGACATCGGGATAGTGCTGGATCAAGCCCATGACGTTGCGCTGACCGGGGTCAGACTCCATGCCCAGCAGCAGGTCGGGTCCGCTCAGGTGGAAGAAGCTGAGGGCGTGGCTCTGCACAAGCTGGCCCCAGTTCATCAGCCGGCGCAACTTCTCTGCGCTCTCAGGAATCTTGACGCCCAGGATCGCATCGCCCGTCTTGGACGAGGCGAGCAGATGGCTGATCGGGCAGATGCCGCAGATGCGTGCGGTAATGCCGGGCATCTCCCAAAAGGTGCGTCCCTCGCAGAACTTCTCGAAGCCGCGAAATTCGGTGACATGAAAGCGAGCATCCTGCACATGGCCGGCCTCGTCCAGATGCAACGTGATCTTGGCATGGCCTTCGATGCGGGTGACAGGGTCGATGGTGATGGTGCGCGACATGGGTGGTGCTCCCTGGTGTGTCGTGCGTGGGACGTCATATGGTTACGTGAGATTGCTCACGCACCACGTTCCACGTTCTTCTTATCCAACTTCTTATCCAAACCGTCTCATTTCGGGCGAAAGCTGGGGCAATTCGCCGGACAGCAGCGCGCTGACCGCGGCCCAGATGCGCTCTGGGTCGGGCGGACAACCGGGGATGAAGGCGTCTACCGGGCACCAAT
>JAAUPU010000188.1 GCA_012032975.1 Caldilineaceae bacterium
CAGCGCCATCGGCGGCAGATAATGTACCGGCAGACGCGGTAATCCCAGCGAATTCACCAGCCAGATGTTGAGCCCGTAGGCCAACAGCGTACCAAGGACGATGCCGAGGAGGCTGATCAGAGCATTCTCTACTTGGAAATGACTTCGCACATCGAAGCGTCGTGCGCCAGCGCGCGCCGGGTGCCGATCTGCTTGATCCGCTGGGTGACCCAAAAGCTGGCCATGCCGACGATGCCCAGGGCGGTCACCAGCGACAGCGCGATCATCGTTGCGATCAAGATCCAGGCCATCGCCCGTTGCTCTTGGTAGCCGCGCTGGCGGATCTCCTGCTTGCCGCGATTGCCCAGCAAGCCCGCGGCCAGCTTCACCAGACCTGCCATGGCATTCACCTCGGCGGGCGCCTGGCCCTGGTGGAGGTGGCGGATGACCTCCTTGAGGGTGCGGATGCGATGCGCGCGGTTGTCCCGCGGCCGGGCGTGATGCGCCAGCCACGTAGTTGGTCGAGTATCGACGGTCGACGTCGCCAGCGCTTGCCAACTCTGGCGGGGGCCGCACCCACGGCAACCCGGAAATGATCCGCCCATTGTAGCCAACGCCGCGTCCCCGGCAATGGCAGGACCCCGCCATCAACGAGCCCGGCGACGGGGCACCGACAACACAAGGGCGTAGGCGAGAACCTCACCATGACCGGCCGCAGTCCAACGGATGACTAGAGCGCGCAGAGAACGGGGCGCCAGCCTGGATTGGGTGATACGATGAGGGCATCGCGGCGACCGTGACATTCAGATACGATGCCTCCATGACCGCCTCCCGCTTCGCGCTGCCGGACACCCCCGTAGTGATGGGCATCCTCAATGTCACGCCCGATTCATTCAGTGACGGCGGCAGTTCCAGGGATCGTCGCCGGCGTCGGCTCTGGCCCATGCCGAGCGCATGCTTGCCGAGGGGCGTCGATCATTGATGTCGGCGGCGAGTCCTCACGCCCGGGTGCCGATGGTTGGCGAACCGGTGGTTGACTGGCGCTACCGGAACGCGCTCTGCCGCGCACCTTTGCGCGAACTGTCGCACGCCACCCTTGCCACAGGCCAATCCCGGCGATCAATCCGAAGCTGGCCGCATAGAGGAGCAGAAACGGTGCGGCCCACAACGACCGAGGCCGATGACGACAGCGGTGGTTGCGAGCGCGTAGATTGCCAGCGCCAACTCGCCGAAGACCATCGGCTGGATCGGCAGTTTGTAGGCGCTCTGCTGCCACTGGTCGCCGCTGGATTCCACGTGAAATTTGGGCGTGCGCAGGAATTGTCCGCCTTGCCCGCGCAACCCCTGCACGACCGCAATCGAATTGTTCAGACAAAGACCGGTGCCCAGCAACATCAGCATGGGCAGATACAGCCAGTTGCGCAGCCAGCGATTCGGATGAAGATCGCGCTGGGCAAACGCATAGAGGAGAGGTGGCCCCAGCGACAGGATGCTCAGGTAAGCGAGGGGTTTGAACGGGTCGGCGCCCAACAATGTGAGCGGCAAGATGGCAAGCAACAGAACGATCAGGAGCGGGTGAATCAAATAGTTGCCCATGTGGGCGAGCGCAGCCACACGCTTTGTCAACGGCCACGGGCTGCGCCAAACGCGCGCCGCCAGTTTCCGCAGCGTCTGTACACTGCCCTTTGCCCAGCGGAATTGCTGCCGCTTGAAGGCAATCAACTGGGGTGGCACCTCCGCGGGCGCTTCGATCGCGTTGAGATAAGAGGGATGCCACCCTGCCAATTGGGCGCGATAGCTCAGATCCAGATCTTCGCAGAGGGTGTCGGCCTGCCAACCGCCAACCGCCGGATCCTCGATACAACTGCGCCGCCAGACGCCAGCCGAGCCGTTGAAGCCAAAGGCATACCCCGCAGCCTGGCGACCTGCTTGCTCGACCACAAAATGGCCGTCCAGCGCCAGCGCCTGGCTGCTGGTCAGGGGCGAATAGTCTCGGTTAAGATGCGCCCAACGCGCCTGTACAAAACCAATGCGCCGATTTTCGGCTCCAAGAAATGCCGGGATCATCCGGCGTAGGAAATCAGGAGAGGGCCGAAAATCTGCATCAAAGAGGGCAATGTACTCGCCGCTGGCCTGTGGCAGCGCATGGGCTAGTGCGCCGGCTTTGTAGCCGCTGCGCTGTCGGCGATGAACGACTTCGACTCGAACACCCTTTCGCCGCCATTCGCTGGCAAAGCGTGACGAGAGCGCAGCGGTGCCGTCTGTGGAATCATCAAGCACCTGGATTTGCAGCTTGTCGGCTGGATAGTCCAACTTGGCGCAGGCTTCGATCAGGCGCCCGACGACGTGGCGCTCGTTGTAAATGGGGAGTTGGACGGTCACACGGGGCCAGTCGCTCGCCGCAGGCACGAAGCCATCCGGCTGGATTTCTGGCGACCGGCGCTGCCAGACGGTCAACCAGAGCGCCTGAAAACCATACAGGGCAAGTCCGACGACGCCAACGGCATAGACGATCTGGAGCAGCCACACGGCCAGGGTGTACATGTGCATCACTTTCGCTGACGCTTTCGCATGGTGACGAACCGCCATGCGACAAACTGATTCTTGGCGGGAGCCGTGCCACGAACCGTGAATGAACACCCACTTGGCATGACGCCGGACAGTTGCCACAAAAAACAGCCGACGACCCGCCGGCTGGAGCAAGGCCATTATAGCTGATGGCAAAATGCAGGCCAAATGCACCGGTCTGAGCCGGATGGTTTGCAAGCTGTGTGCTACAATTTCCCAGAGAAAACTTCGATGAAAACGAGATTCAGTTCAGGAGGGAAGAGCATGACAGACCAAGCGCCGACCCTGGCAGAGACGCCGCTGGCGGGCATCATGGAAGCGGTGGGCGCAGAGGAGACGGAGCTGGCAGTCGAATTGCTCGACCTCTTTCTGGATGAATCTCGCAAGCATGTCGCCAGAATGCAGGCGGCGCTCGACCGGGATGATGGCGATGCCCTGTTTCTGGCTGCCCACAGCCTCGGGTCCAGCAGCGCAAACGTTTGGCGCGCCGAGGTTGTCGGCACTTTGCAGGGCCTTGGAAGACGATGTGCGAAGCGGGGGCAACCTGATTGAAGCTGTCGAAGATGTAGCCGAAATCGCCGCCGAGCAGCAACGGGGTTGCCAATGCCTATGCCAACGTGCGGACACAACTGCTTGATGGCCGCTGACAGAGCCAGAGCAAGTTGTCTCAACTGCCGGTTGCGATTCTGGCTTCTCTGGGATACAACCACGGATTGCGGATGGTACGGGCAGAATCTGTAAAGCAGCCGCCATTCGTGGTTGAGCTGAATAGAAGCAACTGCCGATCAAAAAAGGGCCGGAGCAAGAGGCTCCGACCCTTTCATTCTGACTGTAGATTGCGCCACTGCGACGGTTAGCTATCGGCTTCTTCGCGCACGTGGGCGGCTGTGATCTCGTCGACCAGATGGCGGGGCACTGGTTCGTAGTGGTCGAATTCCATGGAATAGACGCCGCGTCCCTGGGTCATTGAGCGCAGGTCGGTTCCATAGCGTTGAATCTCTGCCAGCGGAACCAGGGCGCGGATGATCGTCCTGTTGACCCGTTGCTCCATGCCCAGAACGCGGCCACGGCGCGTGTTAAAATCACCCATGATATCGCCCATGTACTCGTCTGGAACAAGCACCTCAACCTTGTAAATAGGCTCCAGCAGGACCGGGTCGGCCTGGTACATGGCCAACTTGAAGACCTCGCGCCCGGCGGTCTGGAATGCAATGTCCTTTGAATCCACGGGGTGTTCTTTGCCGTCAAACACGATCGCCTTGACATCCACCACCGGATAGCCGGCGATGACACCTTGTTCCATAACCTGTCGGATGCCCTTCTCGATTGAGGGCAGGTAGACGCCGCTAATCGAGCCGCCAAAGACCTCGCTGGCATACTCAAAACCCTCGCCAGGCTCGCGTGGCTCCACACGCATATGCACTTCTGCAAACTGACCCGCACCGCCAGACTGCTTCTTGTGGCGATATTGAGCCGAACCGCTTCGGCTGACCGTCTCCTGATAGGGCACCTTGGGGATCGAAATCTCCACTTTCACGCCAAATTTCTGCTCCAGACGCCGCAACGCCACATCGACATGGGCGTCGCCCCATTCCCTGGAGGACGTTCTGCTTGGTCGCCTCGATAAATTCGACCTTCAATGTCGGGTCTTCTTCGGTCAGCGAACTGAGCGAATGACCCATTTTGGCGCTGTCTGCCTGGGTTGCCGGCGTTACTGCCACGCCGAAAAGTGGCTTGGGATAGGCGGCCGACACAATGCTGATCTGGCTGTCGCTCGGCGCAAGCGTATCGCCTGTCATGACATCTTCCAGTTTGGTGATGACGCCGATATCGCCGGCAACGAGCTGGTCTGTGGCGTCCAGATCCTTGCCGAGCACCGTAAACAGGTTTGCGATACGCTCCTCATGACCGGTGCGCACATTGACCAGCCGGTCGTCCTTGTGAATCGTGCCGGAGGCGACCCGCACATAGTTCATCCGCCCTACGTAGCGGTCGATGATGGTCTTGAAGACCGTTGCCGCCGCGGTCCCGTTTGGGTCGCAGGCAACCTGAACGGTCTCCTCACCGAGGGAACCGGCCATGCTGTGGCGGGCCGGGGCCGGCACATAGCGGGTCATCGCCTTCAACAGCCGTGTCAGCCCGATATTGGCGGTGGCGCTGCCACAATAGACCGGCACGATCGAACCGTTTAGAATTCCCTGAAATAGCCCACGTCGCACTTCTTCGGCGGTCAACTCTTCGCCGTCCAGGTATTTCATGATCAGTTCGTCTTCCGTTTCGGCGGCTGCCTCGATCAACGCCAGGTGGGCTGCATCGACGGCATCGGCCATCTCTTCAGGGATCGGGGCTTCCTTGCCTTCGCTGCCCATGTAGGCCTTCATCGTGACCAGACTGATCACACCTTTGAGATTCTCAGCCTCCCCAATCGGCAGTTGCAGGGGCAAGATCGTGACCTCGCTAAAGGCCTGTTGCAGACTTTCGACCGCTCTGGTGAAGTTTGCGTTTTCGCGGTCCATCTTGTTGATGAAGACGATGCGCGGCTTATTGGTCTGTTCGAGCCGGTCCCACGCCAACTCTGTGCCCACTTCCACACCGGCCACGGCATCGACCAGCAACAGACCCGACTCTGCCACATGCAACGCGCTGATCACCTCGCCGACGAAGTCCAGATAGCCAGGTGTGTCCAACAAGTTGATCTTCAGTTTGTCATACTGAATTGGGATCACCGATAGGTTGATCGAGATGCCACGTCGTTGCTCTTCAGCATCCCAGTCCGAGGCGGTTGTACCATCCTCAACTCGACCCAAGCGAGATATGGCCTTTGTCTTGAAGAGCAGGGCTTCGGTCAAGGAAGTTTTACCAGACCCGCCGTGGCCAAGGACGACCACATTCCGGATCTGGTCGGTTTGGAACTTCGCCATAGATCCTCCTAAAGGCTTATTGAACTATCTCTTTTTGAGTGAAGCTGGACAGTCACCGAATCGAAGAAATTGAAGCGGTGTTTGTGGCCATATAGTATCGGCACCATGAGCATTTTACAAGTTCAATTCAATGGAATGCAACCTGGATAGGCAAGATTGTACTTAAAAGGCTGATGGGTGTCAATGAACTGACGGGAGAAAACCGACACAGCAGAACGATTTTGTGGCTAACATCCCGCTCTGTTATGATAGCCACGCGAGCCGTCCGTTTGCCTCATATTGCCCTGACCGTCTGCATTTTCCGAACCACAATCACTCGTGACCACACAAGAATCAGCCATCCGTCCCTCCACCGACTTCAGCTATCAATCCTCACAGCCGCCGCCGGCCATCTCGCCAGATGTTCGGCTTGTGTTGATCTGTCATGCGGAAGACATGCACGATGTCTATCGGGATCTTTCGCACGAAAACAGCGGACTGACAGCGCGCGGATGGGAACAGTCCGAAACTGTTGCGCAATGGCTGCAAACCCATGAACGCATCGACCAGTTGTTCAGTGGTCAACAGCTCCACAGCCGTCTCACCGCGCAGCGTATCGGCCAGACCTTGGGCCTTTCTGTGAAGGTCAACCGCAACATCCCGCGCTGTACAGTAGCAGATTGGCGCTTTTGGGATACAGAGAGCGCATTGCCAACGGATCTCGGGGACGAGTCAGAGCACTCTGACTCGCCACCCAATGATACCTATGCCGAGTTCAGCAGCGCGCTTTCGGCGCAATCGACCAGATGATCGACGAGGCAATCGGGCAGACCGTCGCCCTGGTCACCTGCAGCAACACGATTGCCACGGTGGTGCGCCACTTCTGCGGCGCCAGTCGGCTGGGTTTT
>JAAUPU010000189.1 GCA_012032975.1 Caldilineaceae bacterium
AATTTGCCATCCAATATTGGAGGTCGAGTAGAAAGATAATCGGGAAGAGCAGCGCCGGCAACGCCAATAGCACCACCCATTTTGTGTGAACGAAAACAGAGGCCAAGACGAGCAGCACCACGGCGACGATGCCGATGATCGAGATCGAGCGCTCAAAGCTGGCCGCCTCGTCCAACGGTCTCATGCCGATATAGTGATTCAGCCCGTCGATCTCGGCCACATCGCCATCAGCCGATTGAGGTAGGCTTCGATGGTCAGTCCTTTGGGATACTGAGGCGCATTGAGCGTCAGTTGCCAATAGGGTAGAAAAATCGAAACGATCAACAGGACTGCGGCGACCACGAACAAAAGCGTAGGCATCATATAGCGAGCGCGGTGGGCGCGTATCTCTTCTTCTGTCACTCGCGGTCCAACGATTCGCTCAACATTGTCAGCCATGACGATGGCTCCTTCATGAAATCAGGTCTAACATTCTAGACGATCATCGCTTGGCGAAGGGGAGATGGGATATTGGAGATTTGCTGGTCGTTACCGCCATGCAAATCTCCAATATCTACTCTCGAATCTCAAACAGTCGAACCAACTTCCCCTGTCAGATTCGAGCGCAAGGCAAGCTTACGGCTCGACGAACATATACCCCATCATCTCCAGATGCAGCGCCGAGCAGAACTCGGTGCAGTAGAAGGCGAAGGTGCCGTCGTTGACGGCGTCGAACTCAAAGGTGCCGACTTCGCCAGGCTCAAGGCTCAGGCTGACATTGTAGCCGCCAACCTGGAAGCCGTGGGTGGCATCGTGGGCCGACTCGATGTTGGTGATGTGCCAGATGACATGATCACCCTTCTTGACATTCACGTGTTCCGGTGTGAAGTGCGAGCGGATGGCGGTCATGAAGACTTCCACCGTGTCGCCGTTGCGCTCGACTCGCTCTTCGCCCGGTTTGGTGGCAAACTCGGAAGGTGCCTGGGTCATCGGATCCCAGCCAACCTCTGGATAGACGTTCCAGGCCTCGATCTTGTCCGCCTTGATGATCTGCGCATTGTGGGGTTCACCAACACCCATCGGCATATCGTAGATCACCTTGAAGTTGCCATCGCTGATGTCTACAAGCTGTAGATTCTGCGGCAGCAGCGGTCCGACTTCGGCGAAGCGGTCCACCGCCCACTTGTTGAGCACGACCACATATTTGCCATCGGGGCTGACAGTGTCACCTTCGGCGGCAGTTAGATGGCCGATATTGTACTGGACTGGCAGCTTTTCCACCATCTGCCAAGATTCCGGATCCTCATCGCCAACCTTCCACTTGGCCACGGCGCTGTCCAGGAAGAGGCTGGTATAGCCAAAGCCCTGGTCGTCGAAGATGGAGTGCAGCGGACCAAGACCCAGCTCGATCTGGGCATGGCGCACCGCGTCGTAGTCCAGGACCGGGATGCCGAAGGGGTCAAGCTCCCAATTCTGGTCGGCAATCGCCTGTTCGATCTTGTCGATGGCGTAGACGGTGACATGGGGGTCCAGCTTGCCGGAGACACCACGTACTTGCCGTCCGGGGTCACATCTGCGCCATGCGGACTCTTGGGTTCTGGCGCCAGGTAGAGAATGCCATCCTCGACAGCTTCTTCGATGCTGATGACCTGCATTCCGTTGATCATCTCGCCCCTGCCAGCCGCATAGGATTCGGCCGCTTTCTTCCAGTTGAAGATGTGCAGATAGTCGGTGTCACGCTGGCTGACGCCTGCCTCGAAGGGCGGGTTGCCCGATTCGATGCCACCGGTGGCCATCTCGCTGTTGAAGGAGTTGCAGAAGGCCCAACCATCGCTGGCCAACTTGCCAGAGTCGCAGAGATCCTGCCAATAGGGCGGCACTTCGATACTGAACGACTCTTCGGGGATGATCCGCCCCTGCTCGCGGTCAAACTTCCAGAGGGTGATCACGCCGCGATAGAGCTCTTCGTACTGGTCGATCGGTGCGTAATCCCAACCGAGCGGCGTCGCATATTGGGTGCCCTGGATCACGTACTCGGTGTTCGGTGTGACGAAGGTCGAGCCGTGGTTGCTGATGATGTTCGGATCTTTGACGATCTGCTTGGTTTCAAAATCGCGCAGATCGATCACGGCGACGCGGGCACTGGACTTGTCGTTGAGGAAGACAAAGTCGCCGTCATAGTCGCCCTCGGTCTCGCTCAGCGCGGGATGGTGGGTGTCGCCCATGCGGATCTCGTAGCCGTCCACATTGCCTGCATCCAGCATCGCTTCGATGTCGCGGTTGCCAAAGCCGTAACCCTGCCACGATTCGGGTGTGAAGACGGCGACGTTCTTGAGAATACGCATGGAGGGAACGCCGATCACCATCAGGTTGCCAGAGTGGCCGCCAGAGGTGAACATCAGATAGTCATCCCATGTGCCGCTGGGCATAAAGGTCTTCAAGGCGGCATCGATATCGTCCGGTGTCAGCCCTCTATCAGCGGCGATCTGCATGGCCGAATCGGGCAAGCCCCCTTCGACGACCTCAACGGGTACTTGCTCCGGCTCCGGCTCCTCTTCATTGCGATTGCAGGCCACAATGACGCTGGCCAGCAGAACGGCGATCAAACCGATATAGAAAACGCGTCTCATACTGCACTCCTTCCTTTCTCTTTCATGAATTACCTTCACGACTCGGTCTTGCTCGATCTATCACATATGTTCCTCGCCCTCTTTGACCCCGAGAGGAGGATCACGAACGGCAACGAGATCGCACCTTCTGGACAGGCTTGCTCACATTCGGTGCAATAGGTGCACCGGTCTGGATAGGTCAGTTCAGCCTTGTCCTTTGGCTGGGTCAGCGCTTGGGTCGGGCAGACCTCCACACAGCGGCGACAGCCTGTACACAACGCCAGATCGATTCGAGGTAGAGGATTTGCCAACATAGTGCATGTGATGCCTTCTGCACGCCCCGCCTTGCCAGATGCCAAGGGCATTGTGACAGAAATCACGAGTTCAAGCTGCGACATTTGTCTCACACGCAAAAAAAGAGGAGCGGCCCAAGTTGTGGGCCGCTCCTCTTTCCGATTTCTTGCGCACAGATTTCTTGCGCACAGATCTCTTGAACACTGGCGAAACTGACGGGCTATACCTCTGCCTCCTCGGCCAGTCGTTCTTCGTCCAGGATGACGATGCGATGGCGATCAAACTCGATGATCCCGGCCGCGGCCAGGCTGCGCAATGAACGACCCACCATCTCGCGCACGGTGCCCAGGCGGCTGGCCATTTCCTCCTGCGTGAGCAATTGGGTCACCTCTGCATTGCTGTTGGAGCGGGCTTCCTGCAACAGGAGATGGGCCAGACGGCCCTTGACATTGCGCATGGAGAGATCCTGGACGAGGCCAACCAGATGGCGAGAACGGCGCGCGATGCTCTCAATCAATGACCAGGCCAGTGTGGGATGGCGATCCACCACGTGCCGCAGATCCGTGCGCGTGATGCGCCAGACATTCACGGCGCCGCAGGCCGTGGTTGTCGCCGGATTTGGGCCTCCATCCAACGCAGCAACATCGTTGAAGGTGTGGCCTGACGTCGCCAAATGGAAGATGTGCTCGCGCCCTTCCGAGGAAAACCGACTGATCTTCACGATGCCCTCTTCCACGATGTACAGACCGGCAACTGGCTCGCCTTCCAGAAAGATGACCTCCCCAGCCTCAAAACTGGAAGGGCTGGACACATCAGCCAACGCACCCAGAACCGCTTCGTCGAGCGGACGAAGATAGGGAACCGTGCGCAGTAGCGTGATGAGGGACTGGCGTCTTGCAGCCGAGAGCGTAGACATGCTTGTTGCCGTCTTTCCTGGTCGTGAGATTCGGAATTGCAGGTTGGCCTGAAGGGTTCGCGGTGGGTCTACGGATTTTACCTGTAAGCTCAGGCAATCGTCAACAATGCACCGATCATCCGATCGCCAGCGCTTTAGCCTGTTTGACAAGAAGCCACGGCAAACGTACACTTTGCATTCCATATCGTGCATGATCCACGATGCATGATCACCTTTCAATCACTCCTCGCGCAGCGTATGGAAACCAGCACCCTTGCCGAGCGGGTCTACGAGACCCTCAAAGGCAGAATCTTACAGCATGAATACAGCCACGGTCAGAAGCTGAACATCGCGGCGCTGGCCGAGGATCTGAATGTCAGCAACACCCCTGTCCGCGAGGCGATCAGCCGGCTGGAGAAGGTGGGGCTGGTCAAGGTCGTGCCCTACCGGGGACCATTTGTACGCAGCCTGTCGCCCAGTGAGGCGGCCGGCGTCTTCGAGGTGCGCATCGCGTTGGAGAGCCTGGCGGCACGGCTGGCCGCAGCCAGCGCAGACGACGATGCCCGCGCTGAAATCCAGAGGCTTCGCGATGCACAGCAGGCCGCATTCGTGGAGCACAACATGGAGTTGGCCCTCGATCTGGATGTGCATTTTCACGAAGCGATTGCCCAATCCACCGGCAACAGCGCCCTCGTCGGGCTGTTGCAGATGTTGGCCGACTGGACCGTACTCTTCATGCAGTTTGGTCTGCCAACCCCCCGCCCGCCCGAGCGCGTCATCGATGAACATGACCAAATCGTGGCGGCGATCGCGGCGCGCGATGGAGATCGTGCGGACGAGGCGATGCGCATCCACATTGCAGCCGCGCGCGACAACATGATCGCCCACTTGGCCGAGCAGACCGAAACGTAGGGTCGATCCGGCGAATTGGCCAGAGTAGATTGCAGAAGACGCACTTTTCTGGAGACATAGATGGTCGCCCGCTTCAACGTCTTTAACCTTTCTCGATTCCAACCGAACGCCCGATATCTGATCATCGCGTCGGGTATTTTTTCGATCAGCTTCTTTGGCATCCAGATGCTGTTGAAGGTTCTCTACATGCTGCGCCTTGGCTATGGGCTTGAGTATATCGGCCTCTTCAGCGCGGTGGGTGCGCTGATGTATATGGGTTTCAGCTTGCCTAGCGGCGCGCTCGGCGTGCGCTTTGGCCTCTATCCCACCATGTTTGCCGGCGGCGTGATCACGACGATTGGGATGTTCATGTTGCCGATGGTCGAATTCTTGCCGCCTTGGTGGCATGGACCTTGGCCCATCCTCTCGCAGATGGTCTTGACCACCGGTTGGTCCCTCTTTGGCATCAACCAGGTTCCCGCGCTGATGGTGATTACCACGCCGCAAAATCGCGACAGCGCGTACGCCCTCAACAGCGTGTTGCGCGGGATGGGCGCGTTTATTGGCACGGTGATCGGCGGGCTTTTGCCGGGGCTGTTTGCCTTTATGCTCCACCAGAATCTGGATGCGCCCGCGCCCTATCGCTATGCGCTCTGGCTGGGTGGCGCGCTGACGCTCTTGGGTTTCGTGCCGCTCAGCATGATCCGGCGGGTGGCGGATGTGCAGACAGAGCAAGAGATCACGACCCATGCCGCATTCCCGGCGCTGATGGTGGGGTTGGTCGCGCTCTTTGTATTTCTGGCGCAGGCCGGCTCTTCCACCTGTCAGGCCTTCTGCAGCGCATACATGGACACTGACCTGGCATTGACGCCAGCGGCGATCGGACTGCTGACCGGCTTTGGTCAACTGGCCGCGATCTTTGCGCCGTTGCTCACGCCTGCTTTGGCGGCGCGACGCAGCAATGGCTGGACCCTGCTGGCCACAACTCTGGGCATGACCATCTTCATGGCGCCGTGGTGCTCTCCACCCACTGGCTGGGCGCAGGCATCGGGCGGATCGGTCTGCTTGGTTTGGCTGCAATGTGGACGCCAGCGCTCCAGGTCTTTCAGATGGAGCTGGTGGAAAAACATTGGCGCTCGCTGGCCTATGGCGCGGTGTCGATGGCGATGGGACTCAGCTTTGGAACCATCAGCCTGATCGGCGGCTATATTGCCGCGACCGCGGGCTATCGCAGCCTCTTTTTGCTGGGCATGGTCATGTCGGCCAGCGGGTTTGTGTTGCTGTGGGGGATGCAGAAGTGGTCGGTGACCCCTTTCTACGGGGCAAGGTTGGCAGAGCGGCAGGGCTGATCGGGGTTGATCGGTGTTGATCGAAGGGGTGTTTGGGCGAAGAAGCGACCAGCCTGTAGATGTCGGTGCAGCACAAGTTGAGGGTATGAATTCATGAAGATCCCGTTGACCAATCCGGCGCACACAACAGCCAGCGCGCCTGGCAAAGCAGAAACGATCAAGCCCAACGCACGGGCCAGAGATGAGGTCGCCAGCGAGGGGCTGCTGCCGGCCAACGCCGCGCGTCGCGTCTTGATCAGCCTGATGTTTCCGTCGATCTTGATGCCCTTGAGTTCGTCGATGCTACGGGTCGCGCTGCCGCTGATCCGGGATGACTTTCAGATCTCCGCCG
>JAAUPU010000190.1 GCA_012032975.1 Caldilineaceae bacterium
TCGGCCAGATTTTGGACAAACTGGATGAACTCGGTCTAATCCGAAAACACGCTGGTTCTCTTCACATCGGACCATGGTCATCTCTTTGGCCAGCATGGCATGATCGCCAAAGGACCATTTCATTACGAAGACCTGATCCGCGTGCCAATGATTGCCGCCCTCCCCCAACGTATCCCCGCTGGCGTGGAGAGTTCGGCCATGCAATCGCTGGTCGACTATGCGCCGACCTTGCTTTCGATAGCCGGTCTTGAGATCCCGAGTAGCATGACAGGCGTGGATCAGGCCGCGGTCTGGCAGGCAGAGCAAGCTCAAGCCCGCGACATATCCTCGTCGAAAACCGCCATCAGCCCACCACGATCCATGTCAAGACTTATGTCGATCAGCGCTACAAACTGACCGTCTACTACCGGCACGACTACGGCGAACTCTTTGACCTGCACGAAGACCCCGGTGAGACCAACAACCTCTGGCGATCACCCGACCATGCCAGTCTAAAAAGTGATTTGCTCATGAAGCTGTTGCACGCCGAAATGGGCAAGGAACCTCTACCCATGCCGCGCATCTGGGGCGCATGACCACCTTCTTCCATTCACCATCCGTCTGAAAGGTCCGAATCACCATGCCCAAAATCGTCTTGATCGGCGCAGGCAGCACCGTCTTCGCCAAAAACATGATGGGAGACATTCTCAGCTATCCCGAATTTGGCAGACGTTACCCATGATCGCCTGCACGACATTGATGAAGAACGCCTGCACACATCTCAGGTCGTGGCCAAAAATATCGCCAAACACGCTGGGCGCCCATCCGATCATCGAAGCCCACCACCGGACCGCCGCCGCAGCCCTGGATCGGCGCGGAACTACGCCATCTCCATGATCCAGGTAGCCGGCTACCACCCCGGCACGACCACCGATTTCGAGATCCCCAAACAATATGGCCTGCGCCAGACCATCGCCGACACCCTTGGCATCGGCGGGATCATGCGCGGCCTGCGCACCATTCCCGTGCTGTTGGAGATGTGCCACGATATGGAGGAGCTCTGCCCGGAGGTGACCTTCCTGCAATATGTCAACCCAATGGCCATGAACTGCTGGGCGATCAGCCGGGCGACGCGCATCAAGACGGTTGGCCTTTGCCACAGCGTACAAGGCACCGCCGAACTGCTGGCGCGGGACATCGGCGTGCCGGCCGACGAGATCAACTTTGTCTGTGCGGGAATCAACCACATGGCGTTCTACTTGAGTTTTGAACGCCGCAACGAGGACGGTGTCGAGGATCTCTATCCGCGCATTCGGCAAGTGTTGGACGACGGTCGCGTGCCGGATGACAATCGGGTGCGCTATGAAATGTTCAAACGGCTGGGCTACTTCGTCACCGAATCCAGCGAGCACTTCGCCGAGTACACGCCCTGGTTCATCAAGCGCGACCGGCCCGACCTGATCGAGCAGTTCAACATTCCGCTGGACGAATATATCCGTCGTTGCGAATTGCAGATTGCCGAATGGCAGTTTATGCGTCGCAAGCTGGAGCAGCCGACGCTCGATCTAACCGACGAGGTAAGAGCGAAGATGAAAGAGGTTGGCGTCCCCGAAAAGCGGGTGAGCCGATTCCTGGCGCAGCTCAACGACCTCAACCAGGTGAAACGCAGCCACGAATATGGCTCCGGCATCATCCATAGCATGGAAACCGGCGCGCCGCGGGTGATCAACGGCAACGTGCCCAATCATGGGCTGATCGACAACTTGCCCGAAGGCTGTAGCGTGGAGGTTCCCTGTCTGGTCGACAAGAACGGCGTGCAACCCATTGCCGTCGGTGCGCTGCCGCCCCATCTGGCCGCGATGATGCAAACGAACATCAACGTCCAGTCGCTCACGGTCGAGGCTGCTCTGACAGGCAAACGGGAACACATCTACCACGCCGCGATGCTCGACCCCCACACCGGCGCCGAACTCGACCTCGACCAGATTTGGAACCTGGTTGATGACCTGATCGACGCCCACGGCGACTGGCTGCCCGCCTATCACTGAGTTGATCCAGGCGCGCTTTTTGCCTTGTCGATAGAAACTGATCTGTTGAATAAAGACACCGCGTTTGGTGAGAAACGCGGTGTCTGGCTCTTCTCAACTTCCCGTTCAGCCGCCAGCGAATTGCCAATAGCCGACGGCGATGAACCCCACAGTCATCAGCCCCAAGCCCAATTCCAAAAAGCCAATCTTCTTGATCGGCCATCGCGGCCGGTTGGGAGCGAGAAAAAGCCCGGCGCGCGCCAGAAGAATAAGATATGGCAGAATCGCCAGGAACGGAAGCCAGCCAAGCATGGCCAGCCAGGCGATCACCAACAGCGCGAGCACATGGGCGCCGATCGGCACAGCCAGCCCCACATCTCGCCCTTTGTCCAGGCGGATGCGCGCACGCACATACAACACGGACGGCAGCCCACGCGCAGCCAGCGCAACCCACAACGCCAGGGCCGCGGTCCAGCCCCAGCCATCGATCAGCGCGATGCTGGCTGCGACCGAACCGAGCGCAACCGGCGCGGCCAATTCCGCCTGTATCGTGCGGGCTGGCCCGGTCAAATCATAGAAGAGGTAGATCGCAACAAAAGGAAGCGCCAGCGCCAGCGGCGCCAGAAAGACCCATGGCGCCATCCAGAGTGTGGCTGCAAACCCTGCCAGGGCAACAGTCCCATAGAGCAAAGCGACCTTGACGGCCAGCGCCATACGTTGGCCGCGCACGCCGCGCCGTCGAGCAAGTAGCCAGTATTTGACCGGCTGATGGATCAGAAATCCGGCGATGGCCGCGATGCTCAAGCAGAGACCGGCAAATGTTGGCGCCACCATCAGGCCAAGCAAGATAGGCTCGAACAGAAATCCCCATCCGCCATGTTCGGCAGGCAGGGCGATGAGACGCAGATCGTGTGTTCGGGTTTGGGTGGTGGATGGCATAGGTCGAAGAAGTATCATTCAATATTCTGAACAACAAAAAAGCCATCTGCAATTGCAGATGGCTCGCCAATTCAGATGTAAAGGATGCGGGCGATCAGGCTGCTGCGACGGCTTTGTTATACATCCGCGCCAGACGGCTCTTATGACGCGACGCGTTGTTCTTGTGGATCACGCCCTTGCTGGCCGCTCTGTCCAACGCCTTCATCGCCTCTTGCACCGCCTCGGCCATGTTGTCACTGCCCGCCGCGATAGCTTCGCGCGCATTCTTGAGAGCGGTACGCGAGTTGCCACGGACAACTCGGTTACGAACCCGGTGCTTCTCGTTCTGAAGAATGCGTTTCTCGGCCGATTTAATATTTGCCATTCGTCTGTTGCTCCACAACTTTTTTCATATCATGTGCGACCTGCAAGATGTCAGTGCGTCCGGTCTACCTAAGGGGTACGCGCACTCACAAGCAAATAGTATAGCGCAACAAGCTTGGCGTTGTCGAATTTCTCACCTGGAAAAACGGACACAATACCACTCTGGCCCCTTATCCTTCCGCGGTATGAGCGCGCGAGCTGCCTGTTGCAACTCTTCGGTTTCAATAACATCCAGCATCGCATCATCAATGTAGGGATAGGCAAAGAAGACCGAGGCCGCGCCAAAGAGCGCGCCTGTCAACGAACGCAGCCACCAGTTGCTTTCCCGCAGCCCAACGAGCTGCGTCAAGCCATCGACCGCAATGGGGATCAGGAAAAGTAGATAGATTTTGAAACTCATCGGCTTGATGCGTCTTCGCAGGAAGGCAAAGGCTATGCCGGCCAGAAAGACCGAACCGTAGATCGCGATATCGCGTTGACAGAGCGCAACTTTGTAGCCGATGCTGTCGTTGCCGATGAAGACGCGTTGACTCAGCAGATTGTCAGTTCCATCCATACCAGCCAACACCAATTCTGGCTGCAATGGAACCGGGTTGACGCCAAAGAGGAAATAGCTGTGGTCGGGCAGCTGGTGGCACAGGACGGAATAGAGCAGATAGATCCCCCGTGCGGGTGTGGTCAGCCCGGCCTGCATGAGGATCGGCGCGAGAAATGGCAGAAAGACATAAAGCGCCCATGCGACGTTGAAGATCGCCAGCCAGTGGCGCGCGACGCCCATGACCAATCCATCCACCACCCGCACGATAATGGATGGGCGATAGAATTGAGCTTCTGGTGCGGAAATTGTCTGGACAGATTCTGAAGGACGATGTGGTTTTTATCCATGCTGGCGTCAGTCTAGCAGCCCTGGGAATCATTGGCAATCAGTGCAGCGCGAATCGCTTGCATGTCGTGGGGAGGATAGTGGACAGGGCCGTCTTCGAAATCCAGCACGGGGATTAGAAAGCGATAGCGAGCCAGATCGTCCGGCGACTCTTCGATGTTGCGTTCGGTCAGAAGAAAGCCGAACTCCTCTTGGAGCAAGAGGAGTTCGGCTTTGAGTTCGTGACAGAGGTGACAGTCTGGTTTGCCGTAGAGGGTCAAGCGCATATGGCCGCTGGCCTGTCGCCTATTGCGAAGCGGAACTGACCGCAGCGCCGCTCAAATAGCCGATGTAGGCAGGCACCAGCGGCAACACACACGGGCTGAGGAAACTGATCAGCCCGGCGGTAAAGGCCAAAGACGCCGCGGATATCGCGCTGGCATCAAAAACGTCGCCCCCCGTGCTGGAAAGCCCGGCGACGGCCTCTTCAAGGACGAAGACCCACTCGTTGAGAAAATAGAACTGGGTAGTCAGCGTGGCCAGGCTGTCGGTCCAGAGCAAATAGGCTACATACAGCAGGAAGATGCCGCTGACAAAACTGACGACATTGGCATGTCGATTGAGTTTACGCAGATAGCGCGTCGTCGTGCTAAAGGCCGCGCCGGTGATCAAGAAGGGGATGCCCAAACCGAGGCTGTACGATTGCCAGCAACAGGCGCCCCGGGCGGCGGTCGCGCCATCGCTGGCCAGAAAGAGGATACTGGCCAAGATTGGTCCGACGCAGGGCACCCAGCCTGCGCTAAAGCTGACGCCCAAGAGCACGCTGCTCATGAATCCCCAGCCACGCTTGACATGGTGCATGTCGGTAACCCGGCGCTCGGTGTAGAGCAGGGAGTTAAAAAAGTTGAGAATGCTGACGAGCGCCAGTGCAGCAGGGTTTTGATTCAAGTTCGGTCTGGCATGTATCTGAGCAATGGTCCAGCGGAAAAGCCCGATGGTGGTCAATCCAAAAATGACCAGCATGATCGCGCCCAGACTCTGGATCATGGGCAGATACTGGTTGAGGCTGGCCCCGAGCAACCCGGCTGCCGAACCGAGCAACGTAAAGACCACACCAAAACCGAGCACAAAGGCGACGGCGTGCATGAAGACGACCAGCCGGCTGGCTTCATCCGACCTGCGGGCAGCAGCCGTCGCGACTGCCGGATCCGTTGGCTGCGCAACCGGCTGTTCGGTTGTTATCGTGTTTTTCTGTGGCTTTTCAATCAATTGCGCCATGATCCATCATTTCCCTATTTGGTCCACCGCACACACTCTACGGTGCGAATTTCTATCCACCTATCGGATTCCGAATCTTGCAACCGGTAACGCCGGTTGAGCAGTCGAGGCTGTTTTCCGCATATCGAAACTACAGCGAGTCAGCTACATGAGATCCTGCTGACCCTTCTCATTCAAGAATAGTCGACACACGCAATCAACTTTACCGTTCAACCGATTCACACCGCTGTAATTCTGCCTACCTGCAAGACCCGGTGGCCCGTGGTTCTTATGCCTGTTCCCAGATCAGATCGAAGACCAGATAGGCAATCGCAATAAAGATCAGATCATAAACGATCAAAAGCGCAAGCCAGTTGCGTACATCCATCAATGTGTCGCCATCCAAGATGCCAGCGGTCAAACCAACCCCTGCGACGAAGACCGGCACCATCACCGGCAGCAGCAGAACGGGCAACATGGTCTCGCGGGCGCGCGTGCTGGCTGTCAACGCGGCGAAGAGCGTGCCGACGCTGACATAGCCCAGCGTGCCAAGCAACAGTCCGACCAAAATCCACACCCTAAATAGGTTGACGTCAAAAATCACCAACAGGATCGGCAAGATCATCAACTCGGTCGCCAGCATGAAGAGCAGATTGGCCGCCATCTTGCCAAAATAGATCGCGCTGCGATCGACCGGCGCCAACAACAACGCGGCCAGGCTGCCGCGATCGGCTTCGGCGCCAAAGCTGCGGTGCAAGCCGAGTACGCCGGCAAAGAGGACAATGGTCCAGAGCACCCCCAGGGGCGGCTACCACTCTCGGCTTCGGGCACACGCAGGTCAAAGGCGAGGCCAAAGATGACGACAGCCAGCACACTGAACGCGGCCAT
>JAAUPU010000191.1 GCA_012032975.1 Caldilineaceae bacterium
GCGTTTAACTTCACTGACGGCAGCCCGGTTCCCTGGCGCGATTTCTTTTGGCGCATATGCGGCCATGTTGGACGTGGGATCGTTGCCGTCTGCGCCCTATCCGCTGGCCTGGTTGGTGGCGGTGGCCCTTGAAGCGCAGGCCAAATTGAGGGGGCGATCCGCCAGCATCAACCGCCGCGTGCTGCATTCGTTGAGCAGCGACAACAGCTTCAGCAACCGCAAAGCGCGCGATCTGTTGGGTTGGACGCCGCGAGTTGGACTGGACGAGGGAATGCGGCGCACTGAAGAGTGGCTGCGCAAGCAGGGCCTTCTGCAGCCAGGCCGGATCGACGAGAACGACTGACGGGCTGCGGGCGTTTTGACCAACTCCGAGCGTTTGCTACAATTGGTGTGACACGGATGGTTGAAATAGGCGTGAGGAGATGTCGGTGGAAGATCTAAGTTTCTGGGCAGATATATCGGTCATCTGGCTCTCTCTGCTCTTCTTTATCTTTGCGATGATCCCGCTGGTCATCTTCTATTTTGCGGTGCGCGGGATGAACATCGTCAACAACCGCGCCCAGGGATTCTTCCGGCGCGCCCAGTCGGTCAGCCGGACGACGCGCGACCGCACCATCGCCGTCAGCGACCGCATCGCAGATCCAATCGTCCGTACGCAGGGGCAGGTGACCAAGGCTGAAACCGTGGTCCAGAAGCTCGTTTCGGACGATACTCCACCCAAAATGAAGGAAGCAAAAAAATGAGCCACAAAGTCAGGGCCCATCCTGATCGGACTGGGCGCCGGCGCACTGCTGGGTGCGGCGTTTGCATGGGTAGCCAGCGACGGCGACGACGAAAGTGGTGAACAAACGTTCGCCATTACGTCCTTGGGGCCGACGGACTATATCGCCCTGGGCATCAGCATTCTGACCCTGGCGCGTCAGTTTGGCGGCATGTTGCGCAAGGCCTGACCAGTGGCCTCCCAGCCATTGGCCCTGGATATCTAGTTGCAGTAGAGGAGAGAGTCGCGTGGCAGATCAGATTGGTTCTGTTGACCGCCCTCTACGCGTTGCCATTGTGGGCGCGGGTCCATCGGGTTTTTATGCGGCCGGAGCGCTCTTCAACAGCGCGATGTTCACGTCTCGATCGATATGTTTGACCGTCTGGCGACCCCATACGGACTGGTGCGCTATGGCGTCGCGCCCGACCATCAGAACATCAAGGCGGTGACCAAGGTCTTCGAGCGGACCGAGGCTGTGCCCCCGTTTCGTTTCTTTGGCAATGTCAATTTTGGTGTGGATGTCACATTGGAAGATTTGCACACGCTCTATGACCAGATTGTCTTTGCGGTTGGCGCACAATCTGATCGAAAGTTGGGCATCCCAGGCGAGGATCTGCCCAACAGCATCTCCGCGACCGAGTTTGTCGCCTGGTATAACGGCCATCCCTACTTTGCCGACCTCGAACTGGACCTGAGTTGCACGAGCGCGGTCATCGTCGGGGTTGGCAATGTCGCGCTCGATGTGGCCCGAATCCTGGCCAAGTCAATCGACGAGTTGCGCCACACGGACATTGCCGACCATGCGCTCGCTCTACTGGCCACCAGCCAGATCCAGGACATCTACATACTCTCACGCCGCGGGCCAGCCCAGGCCAAATTTACCAATCCTGAGATCAAGGAGTTCGCGGATCTGGAAATCGCCGACGTGGTCATCGATCCGGCAGAGCTGGAGCTTGACCTTGCCAGCGCGCAACAGATCGCCGAAGATTCAGGCGCACAGCGCAACCTCGAGACGCTGCGTCTGTTGGCAGCGCGCGGGGCGGCGGGAAAGCAGCGACGCGTTCATTTTCGGTTCCAGCTTTCCCCCGTCGAAATCCAGGCCAAGAATGGCCAGATTCACCAGGTCTGCGTCGAAAAGAACGAACTGCGCGAGGATGCGCATGGCTACATCGGCGCGTTTGGGACCGGCGAGAAGTTTACGCTGCCGGCCGGTCTCGTCATGCGTTCGATTGGCTACAAGGGAATTCGCCTGCCCGGTCTGCCCTACGATGATCGGCGCGGCACCATCCCCAACGTCACTGGTAGGATAGTGGATCCATCGGGCGGCCAGGCGCGCAACGGTGAATATGTTGTGGGCTGGGCAAAACGAGGGCCGACCGGGGTCATCGGCACAAACAAACCGGATGCACTGGAAACGGTGGAGCAGATGATGGCGGACGTGGAGCGTGTTCACCCAGCTGTCACGCCGGAGCCGTCGGCTATCGAAGCGCTGCTCGACAGCCGCAACGTCCGCTATGTTTCCATTTCAGATTGGCATCTTCTCAACGAACTGGAGATCCAGGCAGGAGTAGAGCAAGGTCGCCCGCGTGTCAAGCTAATTCAGTTGACCGAAATGCTGGAAATATTGGCCGCTCAAGAAGGGTCTGGTTGAGAGTGCGATCAACCGGGCGTCACCCCTCCGCCGTTTCGGCCTGCACCTGTTCGGTCACCTGAACCAACACATCATAGGGTTGTGCGCCGGACACCAGATATTTTTCGGCAAAGACGATGGCCGGAACGCCGCTCAGCCCGTAGGCTTGGGCCAGGGCCACATCCCCAAGCACAGCCTGCTGGAACGTATCCTCATCCAGCGCTTCCAGAAATTCCTCTCGTTCCAGACCCACACCCACCGCAACTTCGGCCAACACTGTTCGATCCTCGATATCGCGACCCTCTTGCCAGTAGGCGCGCATCACGGCTGCGTGATAGGCGGGGCCGTGGCCAGAGTGCTCGGCGAACTTGGCCCCGGTCAGCGCAGGACGGCTGTCGAAACCAAACGGGCCAGGGTTCATCTCCAGGCCATAGCTTTCGCGGGCGGTCTGATAAAGACGGGGTCGCGCGGCTTCGATCCTGGCGCGATATTCAGGCGAGATGGGCGGCGCGTCCTTGGGACGTAATTCAAATGAGCGCCAGCGGACATCCACACTGTGGGACTTTTCGAGCTTCTCCAAACTGGAGGCCGCGAGGAAGCACCACGGTCAAGCGTAGTCGGACCACACATCGATCTGTACAGATTCAGCGGACATGACGTTTCCTTTTCTTAGCAGATGGTCGATCGTTTCGACAGTATAGCACGGGCGTCTTCATCAGCCCCAGCCAGAAGCGGATTTAGGTGCTGATCTTGCTCCTCTCGCCGGCGGCTTACCAGAATGTAGGCGCCAAGGCTCGCGATGGCTGGCGCCCAGGTTGCCGCAAAGAAGCCCTGTTCATGATAGCCACCGATCCAGAGAAGTGCGGCAACAGATAGAGAGAGCAGCGCAGCGAGGATGGTCGAACGCTGTATGGTTTGCGATTGAGCGTGCATGTACTCTGATCCTTTAGGCCAACCGGAGTTGGCAACGTCTGGCGTAAGAAGAATTCCAGTCAAGCGGGTGTGAACATCGCGCCTAGAGATAGGCAAGCTCCTCCAGCCCCGGCGCATCCAGAACGTCGATGCGTCCCGGCGCGAGGAGGATCAGCCCCTGTCGCTGAAACGCCCGCAAGAGTGACGCAACGGTTTCTCTGTCAGCGTTCAAAACATCTGCAAATGCCTGAAGATTGACCCCAACCAGAGAACCGTCCCGTTCACCGACCGCGGCCAGGATGGCTGCAAGCCGTTCAGTAAAGGTCCGCGGACCGTGGTCACGCTCAGCAGGGCCTGGGTGCTCGCCATAGGTCTGCAACAGCGTCCAGGCAAAGAGAAAAGCGTCGGCAGACTGGTCGTGCAGGACGGGCGCGGATTTCACCACGTTTTGCTCTGGCCGAACTGCTCGTGCGCAGAAATCACTGACCACGAATTGCGGTGACATAGAAGCGTAGCCTGAACTATCGATCGTCGAGACAGGTGGTTTGAACATATCCTTCCAACTCCTTGTTAGATTTCACCAGGTTATGCGCCGGCCACGAGTTGCATGAATTCGTTGCGCATCCCGTCGTTTGCCTTGAAGTCGCCGCGCATCGCGCGCGTGACTGTGCTGCTCCCCTGCTTTTGGACGCCTCGCATCATCATGCAGAAGTGGGACGCTTCTGCGATCACCGCCACACCGCGCGGCTCCAATATCTCGACCAGCGCATCGGCCACCTGGTTGGTCAGCCGTTCCTGTACCTGGAGGCGACGGGCGAAAACATCGGCAATGCGAGCCAGCTTGCTCAGGCCGATGATCTTGCCATTGGGCAAGTAGCCGATGTGGATCTTGCCGTAGAAGGGCAGCATATGGTGTTCGCAGAGCGAGTAGAATTCGATATCCTTGACGATCACCATCTCCTCGCCGTCATCCTCGAAGAGTGCGTTGTTGACCACCTCGTCCAACGATGTTTCATACCCATTGGTCAAGAAGTCCATTGCCTTGGCCACGCGCAGAGGCGTGCGCACCAGCCCTTCGCGTTGCGGGTCTTCGCCGACGCGCACCAGCATCTGTTCAACCAGCGCCTCGAATGCCGGGTCGTAGCTTTCCTTTTCAGGCTCCTGGACGAAAACGGGCGTCCCATTGTGGGATGCGCCAAAAATGGACGCGTGAGCGTCTGCATAGCCATTGAGGGCCGTTTCGCTGCTATATCCGTTGTGATTTCCGTTGCCATTTGTAAGCGTCGACATTTTCATATTAAACAATCTCCATTTCGCGTTTGCCCAGATTTTCTGCAATCTGGCTGAGTGTTTGGCCCGTCTGAGGATGACGCCAGAGCGGACAAAGTTCGGCTATGGGTGTAGCAACATGCGCATAGCGCACGATATCTACATCGGGAATTTGGCTGCCGTCCAGGTTGAGTATCTCTTGCCCAAAGAGCGTTATGTCCAGGTCGATGGTCCGCGGAGCGAATTTGTCCGCGCTGCGCACTCGCCCCAACCCAGCCTCGACGGAGCGCAGTACCTGGCGCAGTTCACCGGCGGTCAAGTTTGTCTCGACCAGAACGGCAGCATTGTGAAAACTGGGCTGATCGACAGATCGACCATCGCTGCCAACGCTCTACTTACGTATGTGGAGCTGACAGCCATCATCTTCAGGCCGTCGCGCGATCCGAGCGCAGCGATTGCACGTGGAAGATTGCGAGCCGGGTCGATGTTGCTGCCCAGGGATATAAGAGCTTCAATCACGCCTCCACCCCCTCAAATTCGGCGCGGCTGCGGCGGATAGTCAAACCGACCGAGCGGGAGAAGCGTACCGCGCCCGGCTTTTCCACTGTTAACTCAATTTGTCGGATACGTGGGTCAGTGCCAAAGCAGATGCGGACCAGATCGGCGGCCAACTTTTCAACCAGAAAGGGCGCCTGGCTTTCGATGTGCGCCATCATCGCTTTGGCCGCGGTGCGGTAGTTGACCGTGTCTTCTACCTGGTCGCTCTCCCCTGCCTTCCGCGTATCGGCCCAAAACGTGGCGTTGACGACGATGTCCTGGCGGTTGGCCCGCTCGTCCGGGTTGATGCCGACGATGCCGCGCACCAGCAAGTCTTTGATGAATATTCGGTCCAGCTTTTCAGTGGTTACTTCTTCGATCATTTCCGCGGTCGTCTCTATTTCTGTGTCCAGCTCTTGCTGTTGGTTTGGGGGTCAACGCCCTGTCTGTCGTTCACGTAGGTCATTATCTGTCTACCGCGATGATTTTACTGTGTGATATCTTACCTTTCCTGAATTTTACTTGTGCATAGTATATGCAAATATTGTACAAGTCGCAAATTGTTCACCTTCTTGCGCCAGTCGTGACCACGCGCCGGCTGGATTCATCAGCCACATCAGCCTATTTGTCCGTTCATTTGTGGTCACGACAGCGGGATAGCGGGGGTGGACAATCCATAGACCGCAGACTGGATCACGGCCCTCCCAGTGAATCGAGCAGCGCCATTGTCGCCGAGACGGTCTGCGCCTGCTGCTCAGCTCGACTGATGGTCGCGGGGTTGTCGCCTGCCTGGTCGCCATACCAGCCAAACTGGGCGTGGTTGCCACCTTCGATGGCGACAAAGGCTGTGCTGGCAGGCAGCAACGGCCGCGAAAGGTCGATCTCCTCCACGGTAGCCAGGCCATCCAAGGTGCCGTAGATCGACGTGACGGCCAAGTCATCGCGGTCGGCCAACGAGTTGCCCCCGGGTGGGTAGGCAGCCCAAAGCGCCAGGCCATCGACAGCGCTGGGGTTGTCGTAGGCAAAGGTCGCGGCCATCGCCCCGCCCAGCGAATGGCCGGCCACCGCCCACTGGTCGATGGCTGGGAATGCGGCGATCACATCCGCTGCGCGATCCGGCGCGAGCACGGCCAGGTTCAGTGGCATGGACGGATCACGACGA
>JAAUPU010000192.1 GCA_012032975.1 Caldilineaceae bacterium
GGCAGCCTCAGCCCCATCGCGCGCACGGCAATCGAGTACTTTGCACCGCTGTTGATTGGCGAAGATCCGCGCGATGTGGAACGGCTCTGGCATGCTATGTGGGTGCCCAAGCTGGTGGGCCGGCGTGGGATTACGACGCGAGCGATCAGCGCAATCGACATTGGGCTGTGGGATCTGCGCGCCAAACTGGCCAATATGCCGCTCTACAAATTGCTGGGTGGCTTTCGAGACCGTGTACCCACCTATATCGCTGGCGGCTACTACGAAGAAGGCAAAGGGCTGGATGAGTTGGCTCAAGAGATGGTGGACAACGTGGCGATGGGGGCGACAGCCATCAAGATGAAGGTGGGGGCGCTGTCGATCCGGGAGGATGCAGAACGGGTCCGGGTCGTGCGCGAGGCTGTCGGTCCCGACGTGAAGGTGATGGTCGATGCCAACTGCGCGTATCGGGTCTACGAAGCGATCCAACTGGCCAGAAGGATCGAGCCATACGAGCCGTTCTGGTTCGAAGAGCCGATCTCACCCGACGATTACATGGGACACCGACGACTTGCCGAAGCAACCAATATTCCAATTGCCACAGGTGAAAACGAATACACGCGCTACGGCTTTCGCGATCTGATCTTGCAACACGCAGTGCCGATCTTGAATGCCGACGCCGTGATCCTGGGCGGTGTCACCGAGTTCATGAAGGTAGCCGCGCTGGCCCAGGCTTTCGACATCGACATTGCGCCGCACGGTGCGCAGGAAATCCACGTTCACCTGGTTGCCGCGCTGTCAAATGGACTGATCCTGGAATTCTATCGCGACACGGTCGATCCCATGTGGGGCAAGGTCTATCACCAGACGTTGCGGCTCAACCAGGATGGAACGGTAAGTCCACCTGAAGTTCCAGGAATCGGCATCGACCCCAACTACGAAACATTGGCGCCATTTCGGATCGCGTGAGCTGATGACGAAAAAAGGCGATCCACGAAGGCTCAAGAAGGATTGGTCGAAACTTCGTGTTCCTTTCGCGTCGCTTCGTGGATCGGTTTTGCTTTTGGATTCGGTCCAGCGAAAGCGCTTGCCTATGACCACGCGCCCTTGGCCATCAGCCCGCCGTCGACACAGACATACTCGCCGGTCATGAACGAGGCGCGGTCGCTGGCCAAGAAGAGGACCGCGTTGGCGATGTCTTCGGGCTTGCCGATTCTGCCCAGCGGGTGGGTGCGGGCTGCCTCGGCGCGTGCGGCTTCCAGATCGTCATTCGACGCGATCAGCACCAACGGCGTCTCGATGGTGCCGGGGTTGACAGCCAGGACGCGGATGTTGTTCTCGGCATATTCCAGCGCAACCTGCCGGGTCAGGCTGAGCAGCCCGCCCTTGCTGGCTGCATAGGCAGAGACATTCTTGGCCGATTGCAGCCCCTGAACGCTGGCCGTGTTGATGATCACGCCGCCGCCTTGGGCCAACATGGTGGGCACGACCTCCTTGATCATCAGGAACGCGCTCTTGAGATTCACATCCAACAGCCGATCCCACTTTGCTTCGGAAAGCTCGTGGATCGGCACATAGTAGTCCAGCGGCTGGATGCCCACATTGTTGCAGAGAACATCAATACCGCCCCATTCAGTGTCCACCCAGGCAACCAGTTGCTGACAGTCGCCCGCCTGGGAGACGTCCGCGGCGCGAAAAACCACGCTGCCGGACAGATTCTTGGCTTCCTCCTCAACGCCCTGTCCAGCTTTGGTGTTGACATCGGCGCAGAGAACGCTGGCGCCCTCGCGGGCAAAAGCCAGGCAGATGGCGCGCCCGATTCCGCTGGCGCCGCCGGTGACGATCACGCTCTTTCCCTCGAATTCTGACATGGGATGGCTCCTCTCATTGCTGTATTGATGATGGGATGCGGGTCTCGCGCAAGATTGCCACAAGCTGCACAGGCTGTCAACCGCTTTGCGCGGGTTGACCTGGACCGTCCACACGGACGTTTCCTCATCGTTACCGAATCCGAAGTATTGTCGTAAAATACGACTTCCACCATTCGCCACACAACGAGGAGAGTATCACCATGTATGTCGCCGACCTGGACACCCCCACGCTCACCATCGATCTGGATGCGCTCAACGAAAACCTGGATCGCTATCAAGCCTATTACAACCAGCATGGCATGGGTCTGCGTCCCCACATCAAGACCCACAAGACATTGGCCGTCGCCCGGATGCAGATGGAGAAGGGCGCCATCGGTTTGACCTGCCAAAAGGTCGGGGAGGCCGAGGTGCTGGTCTCTGGCGGGCTGAACGTGGATATCCTCATCCCCTACAACATCATCGGTCGCCAGAAGCTGGATCGACTGTGCGCGCTGGCCACCCAGACGCAGATCACGGTTGCCGCGGATTCTGCTTACACAGTGCGAGGTCTTTCTGAGGCGGCCACGGCCAACGACGTAACCCTGGGCGTGCTTGTGGAGGTGGAGACCGGCCAGGATCGCACCGGCGTCATCACGCCCGGGCAGGCTGGCGAGCTGGCCGCGCTCATCGATTCGTTGCCGGGGCTGGAATTGCGTGGCATTATGGGCTTCCCCACGCCTCCGACCACGCGCCCCCTGATCCAGGCCGTTCTGGCCGAATTCGACCGCCGTGGGCTGCCCTATCCCATCGTCAGCGGCGGCAGCACCAAATCTGCGCTCCAGGCCCACGAGATTCCAGAGCTGACCGAATATCGCATCGGCGAGTATCCGGTGGGGGGCGAGGGGCATCTACGCGAGGGTCGTCACACGGTGGAGCAGTGCGCGCTGCGCGTGATTGCCACCGTGGTCAGCCGACCGACCGATGGCCGGGCCATCCTCGACTGTGGCAGCAAGACCATGAGCGCCTCCATGTTGACCACCGAAAAAGGGCCGAGCGTCGGCTACATCGTCGAGTATCCCGATGCTCATTTCTATGGTTTCTCCGAAGAGCATGGCCATGTGGATGTTTCCGCCTGCCCACGCAAGCCGGAGATCGGCGAGCGGGTCCAGGTCTTGCCGGTTCACCCTTGCCCGTGCGTCAACCTGCACGAAGAGATGGTGGCGCTGCGCAAGGGCAAGGTCGAGGCAGTCTGGCCGATCTATCTGCGCGGAAAGATTCGATGAGCCAGCCAGTCAAGCCCAAGCCGAGCGGCCTGACGCGCGAATATGGCGAGCAGTTCGGGGATCGAAGCGTGGTGGCCGCGTACAAACACCGGCCCGAGTATCCGGCTGCCACCTTTGATGTGCTCTTGGCTTTGGTCCAGGATGAGCCGTGCGCGCTGCTCGACATCGGCTGCGGCACCGGCTTTTCTGGCGCGCAACCTCGCGCCGCGCGTGGACCGCGTGGACGCGGTAGACCTCTCGCCACGGATGGTCGAAGAGGGCAAGCGGCTCCCCGGTGGCAACCATTCCAACCTGCGCTGGATCGTCGGCGCGGTCGAAGATGCGCAACTCGATCCACCCTACGCGCTGGTCACCGCCGGTCAGAGCATCCACTGGATGGATTGGGACGTCCTGCTGCCGCGCCTGCACAAGTGCCTGTCGCCGCGCGGCGCGCTGGCGTTGGTCGGCATCTCCATCGCACGCCAGCCCTGGGCACGACGAACTGTACGCGGAGATCATCCCGCGCTACTCGACCAACAAGGATTACGAGCCATATAAAATCGTGGAGGAACTGGAGAGTCGAGGGCTTTTTCGTTTGCGGGGGAGATTGGAGACAGAGCCGGAGAGCTTCGGGCAGAGCGTGGACGACTATATCGAGTCGGCCCATGCCCGCAACGGCTTCTCACGCGACCGCATGACGCCGCAGGCTGCCGCAGATTTCGACGAAGATGTGCGCAGCTTGATCGCACATCATGGTCGGGAATTGGTGACGCTGCAAATCACGGGCACGGTCAACTGGGGCGATCCGCTCAAGCGGATGATCGATTGACAATCGACAGTCATGCTGCCAAGTGGCTTGCGCCGTAATCGAGACTGCCGCGTTCCGGGTTAGGTGAGTGGGCGTGCGTTTCTACTACCCTCATGGTTTCAATGCCCGGCGTATCAGGTGACATGCCATTTGCCGATGCAACAGTATCGTTGGTCAAATGGCTACCGTTTTCTAACAGAGGTTTGGTACTCCAGTCCGCCGGGTATTGAGATATTTTTTCTCGACCGGTGGGTTGGAAAACGGGCTTGCCCAATGGACGAATGCTGAGGTTACCGGCAAGAAAGGTCGATATCCTTTGTGTGGCTGTCTCAATGTATGCCCCTTCCTTCTCGCTTCCAAGCACCTTGCGCCCTCGCTTGATACCTGCTATCAGCGTTGAACCCACACCAGCATAAGGGTCCATCACCCAATCTCCGGCATCGCTCATGGCCAGAACGCATCTTTCTGCTAGCTCAATTGGAAACTGAGCCGGATGATCGGTTTTTCAGGATGATTCGACTTGACATTCGGGATGTCCCAAAGCCCACTTTCCCATTCCTGTTCCATAAGTCGCCAAAAATCGGATGGGTTCTTCCCCTTTGGATTTCCAGAAAGCTGGCCTCGCTTTTCCCCTTTATAATGCCGTTTCCGGGGTACTTGGACGGGACTCTTACATCGTCAAGATTGAATGTGTACTCGTTACCTTTGGTAAACCAAAGCAATGTTTCGTAACGACCGGAGAATCGTTTGCGGGCATGTAATCCATGGCCAAAATGCCATACGATCCGATTGCGGAGTTTCATTCCCTGCTGCTTGAAGATTGGATAATAAAAGATGTCGAGGGGAAATATTTCTCCATTGTCAACATAGTTGCCTACTTGCCAGCAGATGCTGCCCTGCGGAGAAAGAATCCGATAAAGTTCTGTGATGACATCTTCCTGTTGTCTCAGATATTGTTCGATGCCAACACGGCTTTCGTACTCTTTTCCGATATTGTAGGGGGGTGACGTAATAATTAGCTTGACCGTCTCATCAGGAATCGTTGCTATGAAGTCGACCGTGTCGCCGTGATAAAGCACGATGCTTGAGTCGGCTCGATAAACCTCGTCTACCTTGGCAGCATTTATGAATAGCGTTTCATTGGACATGCGGTTTGCTCCGTTGTTGAAAAGTCAAGGGGGCTTGTTCGTGTATCATAGCATAGCCATCGGAGAAATTGAAACGGATGTTCTTGCGGGTGGTTCGGAGATTGGGGGTAGAACAGCGAATCCAGGAGAGGCCAACCCATCCACAGATTGCGCAGAAAAATCTGTCTCCTCTGCGCAATCTGTGGATGGTTCTTTCGTGGGACCAGCCTACACCTGCGGCTTGATGGCCAACATCCGCAGCCCGTTCAGGACCACGATCAGGGTGCTGCCCTCGTGACCGACCACGCCCAGCGGCAAGGGCATCACAAAACCGGGAACAAGGAGGGGTCCAAGAATGGTGGCCGAAACCAAGAGCACAATGACGCTCACGGAAAAGATCACGTTTTGGCGGACGATGCGCGTGGCGCTTCGGCCCAGGCGCAGCGTGAAGGGCAACTTGTTGAGGTCGCTGGCCATCAGCACCACATCGGCGGTCTCCAGCGCCACATCGGTCCCGCCGGCGCCCATCGCGATCCCGACCGAAGCGGTGGCCAACGCCGGAGCATCGTTGACGCCGTCGCCGACCATGGCTGTGTTGCTTTCGCCCACGATCTTGCGGATGATTCTGACCTTCTCCTCGGGCAGCAGGCTGCTGTACACTTCGTCGATGCCCGCTTCTTTGGCAATGTAATTGGCCGACTGCTTGTTGTCGCCTGTGAGCATGGCGATCCGTTTGACACCCTCAGAGCGGAGGCGGGCGATGGCATCGGCTGCCTCTGGGCGCAAGGTGTCGGCCACGGCGATGAAGCCAACCAACTCCCAATCGCGGTCTGCCCCAGGTGTCCTCGACTGTGCTGCGCCGCACCACCAACATCACCGTCTTGCCCTGCTTCTGCAACGCCTCGCCGATCAGACGGATCACCGGCGAGAAGTCCATGTCTTCAGAGGCAAAGAGCCGGTCGTTGCCGATCAAGACTGTCTCCACATATTCTGCGCGCTGGAAGGTCGCCTCGATCCCATGGCCGGCGATCGCATGGAACCCGGCTGGCTGTTCCAGTTCGATGCCCGCCTCGCGTGCGGCCTGGATGATGGCGGCGCCGATGTGGTGCTCGCTATGCATCTCCGCACTGCCGGCCAGACGCAGCACATCCTCTCTGGAATGGCCGGTCAACGGTGAATGTTCGTCACCACTGGCTGGCCGTGGGTCAACGTGCCGGTCTTGTCAAAGGC
>JAAUPU010000193.1 GCA_012032975.1 Caldilineaceae bacterium
GACGCCGAACTTTTTGATCGTCTCTTTGCCATCAACCTGCGTGCGCCCTTCTTGCTCAGCCAGGCCTTTGCGGCCCAACTGCCCCAGAACGCAAAAGGCAACATCATCAACATCCTGGATGCCCGGCTCAACCGGCCATTGCCCGACCACTTTGTCTACCGTCTGGCCAAGGGCGGCCTCTGGCAGATGACCCAGATGCTGGCGTTGGAACTGGCGCCGCGGGCCACGGTCAACGCGGTCGCGCTCGGCGCCATCCTGCCGCCGCCCGGTCAGGGACAGGAATATCTCGACCGCATGGCCCAGGAGCAGGTGCCGTTGCGCCGCGCTGGCAGCGCACGGATCGTGACGGAGAATGTGCTCCATCTCCTGACCCAGGATTTTCTCACCGGCGTCATCGTCCCGATTGACGGTGGCCAGTTCTTATAGACACAAATTGTCTAGACATCAACGGGCGAAGCGGCGCTTCGCCCCCTACTTGAGGGGAAAGACATGAAGATCAAGGAAGTTCGCGCGTTTGAAATCAACCTGGATCCCCATCCGACGACCGCGCCGCGTTCGCCCAGCGCAGCGCATTCGACGCGCATGGGCCGCCCCATCGACCGCTACCCCGATGTCACTGCCGGGGGCCATCCGAAAACATGGCCGCGCGCCGCGTGTATCGTCACCGCCGAGGATGGCGCCTGGGGCTTTGGCGTGACTGTCCATGGCGGCGCGGTCGTCCGCCTCATCAACGACCAGTTTGCGCCAGCATTGGTGGGTCAGAATTGCATGGCAACCGAAAAGCTGTGGGACATGATGGCGCGCATGACCGCGGCCTATGGCAGCGGCGGCCTCTCCAGCTACGCCATCAGCGCGGTGGATGTGGCGCTTTGGGATCTCAAGGGCAAGCTGCTCCAGCGGCCTGTCTACGAGTTGCTGGGCGGCCCGCAGAAAGAGGAGATCTTCTGCTATGCCACCGGCTTTGACACCGAATGGTATCTGGAGTTGGGCTTCCAGGCGACCAAACTCTTCACGCCGTGGGGGCCGCAGGATGGGCTGGACGGGTTGCACAAGAATGTGGAACTGGTGGCGCGCACCCGTGAGTTGGTGGGGGACGATGTGGAGTTGATGCTCGACTGTTGGCTCTCCATGGACGTCGAGTACACCACGCGGCTGGCCGAGTTGGTCAAGCCCTACCGGCTCAAGTGGATCGAAGATTATGTCCACGCAGACCGCTTCTCCGAATACGAAGCGGTGCGAACGCGCCTGCCCTGGCAGACCCTGGCCTCCGGCGAACATTGGTACATGCCGCACACCTTCGCCGAAGCCGCAAGCCGCCGGCTGGTGGATATCTTCCAGCCGGACATTCTCTGGGGTGGCGGCATCACCGGCGTGGTCAAGATCTGTCACATCGCCGAAGCCCACGGCATCAACGTGATCACCCACGCGGGCATGAACTATCCCTTTGGCCAGCACCTCGCCTTTGCCATGCCCGCGGTGGTCTGGGGCGAGCGTTCGGAAGGGGTCTCCGCGCCGGGTGTGCCCTTGGAAGAGATGACCCGTCTGCCCGGCACGCCGTCCATCCGCAACGGGCGTGTGAAGCCCAGCGATGCGCCCGGCTTTGGCCTGGAGATCACGAAGGCGTGGATCGAGGCGCGGGCCGTCTAACACCGATTGCCAGGTCAACCGCCAGGAATGACCGGGTGACACGATGACAGGGCCAAGGAGAGAGCGTCGCCTTGTCACCCCCTCAGCGTGTCAGGTGTGCATGGTTCTTGACCTGCCGCATCATCCTGCATGTGAAACGCCTCATGGACAGCCGGTGTCGTTCAAGTTGGGAACATCCCGTCCACTACCGGGTTCATTCGTTCTATAGGAGGTATCTATGAGAGACCGGATCTTTGGCCCTCAGCGAGCTATTTCTCCGCGGCTCTGCAGGATGGCTGCGCCACTCTTCCTGGGGTTGCTGCCCCTGGCCTTGTTGCTGACCATCTTTCAGACGACCTTCGCTGCCGGTATCACGGTCAATGTGGACAACACGCTGGACGACAACAGCAAGCAAGGCTGCACCGGCGCGGCGAACGACTGTAGCCTGCGCGGTGCGATCAGCAAGGCCAATGACGATGCGGTCAACGAGTACACCATCGTCATCCCAGCCGGACATTACACGTTGACGCAGAGCGGCGCCGGGGAGGATGCCAACGCCACTGGCGACCTGGACCTCACCCGCCCCATGACGCTAAGCGGCGCACTGGATTTTTTAGGCCCGGTGACGCCAACCGAGGACCTGCCGTTTACGCTCATCGACGCCAACCGCATTGACCGGGTTCTGCACATCCACAATGGCGCCGACACAACGCTCTCCAGCCTATGGATTCAGAGCGGTCAGGCGCCCGCTTCGTCCAACGGCGGCGGCATCTACAATGTGGGCAGTCGGGTCACGCTGAGCACCGTTGTTGTGATCTCGAACACGGCCACCAATGGCGGCGGTATCTACAACCAGGGCAGCACCGCGGTTATCTCCTCGGCGAGCCTCATCTACCCGGTAGACAACAGCGCCGCCGACCACGGCGGTGCAATCTACAACGACGGGGGATGGATTTCGTTTACGGACGTTTGGGCGCAAGCGAACAAGGCAGGCGGAGACGGGGGCGCTCTCTACAACAAAAACGGCCACATTGAATCCACTGGGGGTCTTCTCTATCTACTCACAAATAGGGCAGGCGGCAACGGGGGCGGTCTGGTTAACGACGGCGCCGCCGCAATGATAGACCAGAAGGGCCGCACATTCATTTTCGAGAACAAGGCTGAAGGGGGCGTTGGCGGAGGGGGGATCTTGAACCTGGCGGGACGGATCGCGCTGAGCACTACCCTCTTATACGACAATGAGGCCCCTGCTGGCGATGGCGGCGGCATCTATAACGTAGGTGGTCGAGCCACCCTATCCGGCAGTCTGATCTTTTCCAACAGCGCCAAGTTGGACGGCGGCGGCATCTACAATGACCGCGGCGAGATCATTCTCTCTGAGTTCACCATCTACCGCAACAGCGCAGAGTGGGGCGGCGGCATCCTGAACGACGGCGCACTCGGCAGCGCAGCTATCACCCTGACCGATGGCATCGTTGTTGCCAACAGCGCCGCTTCCGACGGTGGAGGCTTCTTCAACGTCGATGCGCAAACCACTGTGAGGGACACGTGGGTCTACTCCAACACGGCGATTGTAGGTGGCGGCATCTACAACGAAGCAGGCCAATTCACATTCAGCGACGGTCTCCTCACGGGGAATGGCGGCCACTCAGAATGGCGGTGCGATCTACCAGGAGGGCGGGTCGGTAGCAGCCAATCAGAGTTGTGTTGTCGGCAACAGCGCGACCGCTGTCCAATACCAGGGCGGCGTGGCGCCGCTCAACGCACAGCAAAACTGGTGGGGCGCACCCGATGGACCCTCCCCTCCAGGAAGCGGTGACTCGGTCAGCGGCAACGTCAATACCGCTGGGCATTTGGCGACCTCTGCCGGACGGTGCAAGTCGATCGGCGGCACAGTCACGGGACTGCTGGGCAACGATCTGCCGCTCGCGTTGGCCATCTGGGATACGATAGTGGGATTGCCTGTCTACGAAGTGCAGAATATCCAGGCGAATGGACCGTTCACCTTCAGCATGTTGATCCCCAGCGATATAGGCCCACCGACCTATAAAGTCGCGCAAAACACCTTTGCGCGCAGCCTCGAAAGTCGACGTGGTCTGGGCGCGGATATGCAAGAATCTGGATTTGGGCCAGGGCTTGGGGAGCGATTTGGACCCATCGCGGGCCGAGTGGGAGAAGGCTTTAACCTGAGTGCTGCCAAGGGGCATCGCGTAAACCAATCCGAAGCCGACCCTACCTGGTACTACGAAGTTCTCGTGACAGAGAATCCGACCCACCCGAGCCAACTCTGCACGGTGACCCAAAGCAAAACGCCAGCCAACGGAGGCAACGTCTCGGACATTCTCGTCGCGTGCCGCGCAGTGGTTTACCTGCCGCTGATCATGCGATGACGCAGGGCGAAGGCAAATCCAAAATAAAAAGTGTCCACGAAGCTCACGAAGGAACACCAAGATTTGACCTGGTTCTTCGTGCAACTTCGTGGATAGTTATGTTCCCGCAATGGCCTCAGTCAAACACCCACGCTGATGTACTTGGTTTCCATATAGGCCTGGATGCCCTCGAAGCCACCCTCGCGGCCGATGCCGCTCTCTTTCCAGCCGCCGAAGGGCGCCTGGGGCACGGTGGGCACGGCGTCGTTGAGGCCGATGATGCCATAATCCAACGCCTCTGAAACGCGGATCGCGGTCGAGAAGTCGCGGGTCAGCACGTAGCCGGCCAGACCGTAGTCGGTGTTGTTTGCCTCCCGGATCACCGCGTCCTCGTCCTCGAAGGGCATCAGCGGCATGACCGGCCCAAAGAGTTCCTCGCAGGTCAGCCGCATGGAAGCGTCGATGTTGCGCAACACGGTCGGCGCATAGAAGAAACCGCGATCGTACTTTTCTCCGCTCAGGCGGTGGCCACCGGTCAGCACCTGGGCGCCCTTGGCCACCGCGTCCTCCACAAAAGCCGTCACGCTGGCCAGTTGGTTGGCGTCGAAGAGCGGACCCATCTCCACCTCGCGCTCCATGCCGTCGCCCACCTTCATGGCCGCCACGCGCGCGGTCACCCGCTCGGCAAAGGATTCGAAGATGTCGGTATGGACGTAGATGCGCGTCGGCGCGATGCAGCTTTGCCCGGCGTTGCGGAACTTGCCGATCACCGTCTGTTCGACGGCTGTGTCGAGGTCCACATCGGGGAAGATGATCATAGGGGCATGGCCGCCCAATTCCAGCGAGACCTTGGTGATGCGGTTGCCAGCCTGTTGCATCAGCTGCTTGCCGACGGCGGTGCTGCCGGTGAAGCTCAGCTTGCGGCACGCGGGGTGCTCCAGCATTGCGGTGGTCACCGATCCTGCGCTGCCGGTGACCTGATTGACCACGCCAGCCGGGAAGCCAGCCTCATCCAGACACTCGAAGAGCAGCATGGAGCTGAGCGGTGTCTGGCTGGCTGGGCGACTGACGATGGTGCAACCCGCAGCCAGGGCCGCGGCCAGCTTGCGGCTCATCAAGTTGATGGGAAAGTTCCACGGGTTGACGGCCACGACGACGCCCAATGGCTGTTGCAACACCCAATGCCGTTTATGGGGAAAGTGGCTGGGGACCATGCGCCCATAGGTTCGCTTGCCCTCTTCGGCAAACCATTCAAACCAGGCCGCGCAGCCCAGCGTTTCGCCGACCGACTCGGCCAGGGTCTTCCCATTCTCCAGCGTCAGCACGGTTGCGATCTCGTGGACGCGCTCGCGCATCAAGACCGCGGCCTTGTCCAGGAACCGCCCGCGCTCGTACGCGGTCTCGGCTTTCCAAGCTGGAACGCGCCGGCCGCCGCATCCATGGCCAGCACCGCATCGGCGACTTCACCATAGGCTGCCGCGGCGACCACGTCGCCGTTGGCCGGGTTGATCACATCCAGCGTCTTGCCGCTCGACCCGGCCTGCCAGTTTCCATTGACATAAAGTTGGTATGGCATACTGTCTCCCTTTCTGGCTCGTTGAACTCTGTTGGGTTTATCCGTCCGGCCTTGTCAACTCATCCTGGGTTGACAAGACTTCTGGGTCAATCGTTGTCTATGTGACCCGATCCGCAAACCAAGCGATCGTCTCTTCCATGCCCTGCGCGAGCGGCACATGGGGTTGCCATTGGAGCAATTCACGCGCACGCGTGATGTCCGGCTGTCGCTTCTTGGGGTCATCGACGGGCAGCGGCAAATACTCGATGCCAGCCGGATTGCCGGTGATCGCGTTGATCTGCTCGGCGAAGTCGCGAATCGTCAACTCGGCTGGGTTGCCAATATTCACTGGCTCGCCCTCGTCGCTCATCAACAGGCGATAGATGCCATCGACCAGGTCGCTGACGTAGCAGAAGCTGCGCGTCTGGCTGCCATCGCCATAGACAGTCAGCCGCTCGCCGCGCAGCGCCTGGCCGACGAAGTTTGGCACGACACGGCCATCGTTGAGCCTCATGCGCGGGCCATAGGTGTTGAAGATGCGCACGATGCGCGTAGCCACGGCGTGGCTACGCTGATAGGCCATGGTCATCGCCTCGGCAAAACGCTTGGCCTCATCGTAGACGCCGCGCGGCCCGATGGGATTGACATAACCCCAGTAGCTCTCCGGCTGCGGATGGATCTGTGGATCGCCGTACGACCTCGCT
>JAAUPU010000194.1 GCA_012032975.1 Caldilineaceae bacterium
CCAGGGGGGCAGCGGTCGCTGGTCGAGCTGACGCTGGACGATCCGGTCCTCGATCTCCCGGAGGACGAAGCGCATCTGCTCCTCGAGCTCGCCGCCGACCGGGTTCGACCTCGAGCGCCTCGCTCCAGCGCTGGCGTGCGCCGACGACCAGCGCCTTCACGGCGTCGTCGGCAGCAGTCCCATCTGAAGATGTGGCCTCATCCGAGGATGTGGCCTCAACAGGCGTTTCCGTGGCGGATTCACTGTGGGTCTCTTCTTCATTTGCCCCGAGCTTTCCGAACTTTCCGAAGCTTCAGTCGCCGCATCTTCAGCATGGGAATCGGTCTCGTCTTCGACGTCCGCCCCGTCTGCACTCTCTTCGCTTGCGCCATGTTCGTCGGCAGGCTGACTCTCCTCTTGAGGCGCGGTCTCGCTCGCAGCGACCAGGTCGTCTATGGTCAGGCCGCTGGGGGAAGTGTCGGCACAGGCGTTGGCAGCAATTCTTCATCCACCGACGGCGTGCATCCCGCGATGGTCACTGCTACCAGCAGCGCAACGAGCAACATGGAAAACGGTTCATCGAGTACTCCTGTTGGATCTGGCCGGGTCGAGCGGCTTGGCTCGCTGGTGTAGGATGCCATCGAGCCAGCAATGACGACCCGGAATACGTCTGTTCTATTATTCACAAAAGAGCCGGGCCAATTGTGCCCGGATAGAGCGTCGGTGTCAATTCTATCTTGCGTTGAAGAACGCCCGCCTACCAGCGATTTACCATTCGCCTCTGGATGTGGTCACATCTACGCACTTATTCTATAATCCAAAACGGCGTCCGACTGTATTCGCCATTCGACTTTGTATCGAACAGGCGAAACTGGCCGTCGAACGGACCATAGAAGAGATCGCCAAACAGAAGGAATCAGCATGGCCATCGATCCGAATCAATTCAAAGAAACCATGGCGCACTGGGCGAGCGGTGTGACGGTGGTCACCACGCGGCTACAGGACGAGACGGTCGGCATCACGGTCAGCTCGTTTTCCAGCGTCAGCCTGGCGCCGCCGCAGATTCTGGTCTGTATTGCAAAGAAACTTCACACCCACGCCGTGGTCGAGCAGAGCCGGGTCTTTGCCGTGAATGTGCTGGGTGTGGAACATCTGGAACTGGGCATGCGCTTTGCCGGCATGTTCCCTGAGATCACAGACCGCTTTGCCGGGCTGGGTTGTTTCAGCGCAGAGACCGGTTGCCCGATCCTGCCCGGCGTGCTTGGCTGACGCGACAGTCGAGCCAGCCAGATGTATGACGGGGGCGACCACACGATTTTCGTGGGCGAAGTGGTTGCCTCCGATGCGCGCGACAACGGCGCACCGATCCTCTATTACAACCGCCATTGGCGGGAACTGGGTCCGGGCGTTTTGACGTTGACGTAGCCGGTCGCCCCGGTCAGCCATACCCAAACCCGACTGCGATTCGATGGAAATGGCAAGGAATGATATCCGACGATCTGTCGCCAAACCAGGAATCAATGAACCGAAGTGACAGTGTGGTTCAAACTGGCGCGCCTGCGGATGCCACCGCTGCGATGGAGCGGCAGAAGCGTCCGCTTTCGCGCAGGCTTGTGATTGCGCTACTCCTTCTGCTTGCAATCAGCGTCATCGGCAGCGAGCTGTGGCGAAGCCCGCAAAGCCAGTTTTTTCTACGTGACCGAGCTCAGACCTTTGTCACGATTTTTCTCGGCATCTTCATTGAAGCCGTTCCATTCTTGCTGGCGGGTTCGCTTGTGGGTGGCTTCATCCACATCTTCGTGAGCCAGGAACGATTGGAGAAATTCATCCCCCACAATCGTGTGCTTGCGCCGCTGTCCGGTGCGGCATTGGGCCTGCTCTTTCCTGTCTGTGAATGCGGTGTTGTGCCGGTGACGCGCAGACTCTATGGCAAGGGATTGCCGGTCTCTGTCGGGGTGGCGTTTCTGCTAGCCGCACCGGTGATCAACCCGGTGGTGATTGCCAGCACCTACGCCGCGTTTGGATGGGGGCCGGTGCTCTGGGGACGTATGATATTCAGCTTGCTGATCGCGTTTGTGATTGGGCTACTCTTTCAATTTGCCACGCCGACCGAGGTCTTGCGTCCGGAGGTGCTCCTGGAACGCGGCGATGTACACGAGGTGCATGGCCCGTGGACGAACCGGATACGCGCCGCCCTGAACACGGCTGGCGACGACTTCCTGGACATGGCGCGCTACCTGATCGCTGGCTCTTTGTTGGCAGCCGCCATGCAGACTCTCGTCGATCAAAGCCTGTTGCTGGCCATCGGTCAAGGGCCGATAATCTCCGTGTTTGCCATGCAGGTGCTGGCCTTTGTCCTGTCGGTCTGCTCGACTGTGGATGCGTTTCTGGCGCTGGCTTTTGCCGGCACCTTTACCACTGGCTCTATCGTGGCTTTCCTGACTTTCGGACCGATGGTGGATATCAAAAGCTCGCTGATGTTCCTCGGCGTCTTCAACGCCGCGTCGTGTTGTATCTGATCCTGTTGCCGTTCTTGATGAGCCTGTTGATCGGCATCGTCTGGAATCTTGCGTGATTGGCCTATGAACAGACCTCAGCAAGCCCCAAGCCTCTTGAGCCGTCCCCGCATTCAGTTGGCGTTCAAAGCGCTGCTGATCTTTGCACTCGCCCTTTTTCTGTACGGTCGGATTGTCTCTGGCACGCTCTATTTTTACATCAACCAACGCTTTGCCATCTTTACGTTTGGCGCCGTGGTTGGGCTGCTGGCGCTCGCCGCCAGCTATCCGATTCTGCGTCGCAAACCGCCCACGGCGTCAACCCACGACGATACGCATCACGAACATGAAGCAGATGACCACGCATCACATGACCTCGCTCATGACCTCGCTCATGACGATGCTCATGAGCATGTCCATGAACATTATCGCCTGACCTGGACAGGCGCCTTCATTGTCTTCCTGCCTGTCCTGTTGGGGATATTGGTAGCGCCCCAACCGTTGGGCGCGCCCGCGCTGGACAACCGCGAACTCGGCGCGGATGTGCGTTCGTCTTCCATGCCAGCCGCTGTACGCCAGAATGCTACCAAGACGCCGGGCGACTACAACCTGCTCGACTGGCAGAACACATTTCTCTCGGTCGAGGATGTTCGCAGCTTCGACGGCGAACCAGCCAACGTGACCGGCTTTGTCTATCGGGATCCCGAGCTTGGCGACGGCCTCTTCTGGCTGGTGCGGTTCACGGTGAGCTGTTGTGTGGCCGATGCATCCCCTGTCAATCTTGCCGTGCGCTGGCATGGCGAAGAGATACCCGCCGACAACCAATGGGTGCAGATCAGCGGGGTGATCGATGCCGCCAATCTGGATAGCCGCAAATTGCCGATTCTGGTTGCCCAGTCCGTGGAGCCAGTCCCCCCGCCAAACCAACCCTATCTCTACCGATAATATGCACCGATCTGTCCGATCCGTCCGACCTTTCGACCTCGCAGTCTGGTCAGTGATGGCCACTTTGGTGGCGCTCATCGCCATTCTGGCCTGGCAGAGCAGCCGCGCGACGGGTCAAGCAGCCGCACCGCGTCCGCTCCAGGCGGTCTATGTTGGGTTCGACGAGCAGGGTTTGGAGCAGCTCTACCGGAGACCGATCACCTTTGACGAGCAGGGCGCAGTGGTGGCGGGCGACGTTCTGCAATTGACCGATACGCCCAACGCGTTTTGGGATTATGCAGTGCGGCCAGTTGGCGATCTGATCGTCTATTCGGCGCTCGATGATCAGGGCGGCAGCGACTTGAGGCAGATCGACGCCGAATCCGGTGAGCAAGATTTGCTGCTGGCTTGCGAACCCAATGTCTGCAACAGCCCAAGCTGGTCCGCGGACGGCCAGTTCCTCAGCTTCAGCGTGCGGAACAGCAGCCTGGACGGCGCAACGTTGCTCAATCCGCCTCGACCGTGGATTCTCAACGTGACGACCGGCGAGACGGCGCCGATGCTGAGCGACGATCAACAACTGGGATTCGAGACGCGTTGGTCCGCAGATGGAAAGTGGGTGACCTATCTCCTTGCTGGGCAAGGTCAAATTGGTCTGCTCAACCTAGAGGATGCGAGCATCCAAGTGATTGAGCGGGGGGATGGGGAACCAGTGGCCTGGCACCCCGACAAGCCGTTGTTCGCACACTCGCGCATGGAGCAGGTGCAGGACGCCCATGTACTCCATTTGCTTTTGTCCAGCCCGACCGATGACTCAGCCATCAATCTGAGCGGCGCAGATGCTCTGGTCGAGGACCGTAGCCCGGCATGGTCGCCTGACGGGGAATGGATGGCCTTCCGTCGCAAAGAGTTGGAAGGCCCAAACGTGACCCTTGGCAGCCAGTTGTGGCTCATGCAGCTTCCGCAAGGCGCCTCGACCGGAGGCGAAATCCGCGCATTGACCGCAGACGCAGGGTTCGATCATGGTCCGCCCCAATGGTCACCCGATGGGCGCTTCCTGCTTTACCAGAAGTTTCCGCTTAAAGGCCCCAATATCGAGATTTCTGTCTGGCTGCTCGATGTCGAGAACGGTGAGTCGTACGAGATCGCGCGACCGGGTCGCCGACCCGGTTGGATTTCGTCCGAGAGCGGAACGGATTGACTGGGGCGCAGGCGCAGCGTCTGTGGCAAATCGATTTAATTCTGGCACGCCTCGCAGAGGCCATGCACCTCCAGCAGATGGCTCTGCACCTCGAAGTTGAACCGTTCTCCGATCATCTGGGCCAACTCTTTTTCCATGCAGTCGTCGAAGTCAATGATCTGGTAGCAGCGTGTGCAGATCAGGTGATGGTGGCTGCCCTCTTTCATCAGTATATAGTGGGCGGCGCCCGTTCCCTGATAGGTGGGCTGGACATGCCCTAACTCCGTCAGCAATTCCAGCGTGCGGAAGACCGTCATGCGACCGACGTGGGGTGCGATGCTGTGGACCTGCGCGACCAGATCGTCGGCGCTGATATGGCCGCCGCTCTGCACGAGACAGTCGATCACCACGCGCCGCGCATGGGTTAGTCGATAACCCTTTTCTACGATTGCTTCGGACAGAATCTCTACCTGGTTTGACATTGTCTGATCCCTCAACATTTTTGCGGCCAGCCCCTCCGTCTAGCGTTGCTGCCAGACCAGTCCTCGGCCCGGCGCAAACAGGAAGGCCAACAGAAAAATCCCCGTGGCGACCAGGACGACCGCCGCGCCAGATGCCACGTTCAGATAGAACGACGCATACAATCCGACCACACCGGCGAACGCGCCGATGGCGGCGGCCACGCCCATCATGGACGGCAGCCGACGGGTGAGCAGCGATGCGGTAGCGGCCGGTGTCACAAACATGGCCAGCATCAATGCAATGCCGACGACCTGCAACGCGGTCACGATGGTTACTGCTATCAGCACCAACAGCAGATAGCGGAGGAATGTCGTGGGCAACCGCAGCGTAGCCGCCAGGACGGGTCGAACGAGATGACCATAAATTCCTTGTAGAAAAGAAAAACGGTCGCCAGCACAAGGATGGCCAATATCAACGTGACGAGCAGGTCGGCGGTCGAGACACCCAGCAGGTTGCCAAAGAGAAAATGGGCCAGGTCCACAGTGTAGCTGCCCGACATGGAGAGCAGTGCGATGCCCAGTGAGAATAGCCCGGCGAAGACCACCCCGATCGCGGTGTCCTCCTTGAGCGTCGCCCGGTCGGTCAGCGCGCCGATGCCCAGCGCGGTGAGAATGCCAAAGATCAGCGCGCCGATGGCCAATGGCCAGCCGAGCAGAAACGCGATGACCACGCCGGGCAGGATCGTGTGCGCCAGCGCATCGCCGAAAAAGGCCATGCCGCGCAGCACCACATAAACGCCCAATACCGAGCAGACAATGCCGACAATCACCGCCGCCGCCAGCGCCCGCACGATAAAGCCAAATTGCAACGGATCAAGCAGCCAGCCCATTCACCGCAATCCCTCTACAATCGCCTCGACATTGCTGCGGAACATCTCTACATACGTGTCGGCGCCGCTGCCCACCGGACCGACTGAACCGGTGTAAAGCTGCACGACCTTGACCTCGTCACAGTCGTCCAACTCGCCGGCTACGGTTTGCGCCAGCGAATTGCTGACCGTCGTCTCCGCGAAAAGCGTGCAGACACCGTGCTCTTGCATCTTCTCGATCAGGGCTGCGAGGTCGCTGGCCGAAGGTTCGGACAGTGTGCTTGTGCCAGGGATCACCGTGCCCAGGACTTCAAACCGTAGGCAGCGGCAAAATATT
>JAAUPU010000195.1 GCA_012032975.1 Caldilineaceae bacterium
GTGCGGCCGCGCTGGTGCCATAGCTACCGTGAAACGCAAAGTAGGCCTGGTTGAGCACACGCAGATTGTAGCCCTGTTCGACGAAGAACTGCCGACGCTGTTCCATGTACGCCTCGGCCTCCTCCACATAGCCCTCCGCCAGGAGCGATCCACCTCCAGCCGTGTTTGGCGCATCTCGGTGCGAAAGTCGAAACGGGGTGGCTCTTGGGGCGGCGGTGCAAGCGGATTCTCCGGCCACGCGCCATCCAATGGCGGCCAGGACGGACGCGTTTCCGGGGCAGTTTGCGCCTCATCGTTGGGTGCTTGGGAAGGATCTTCGGGGGGGGCAAACTCGGGGTAGTGGGCAATCAAGGCTCGCTCGCCGATCTCGTTGCCGACGATCTCAGCCACGGTCTCATTGATGGTCGACATCTCGCCGCTGCTGAAGTAGTTCCAACCCAGTGGAAAAAAGACGAGATAGTTGTGAACCCATTCGTGGGCGACCGTACTCAGAACCCAGGGCAAACTTGCCCGGTCGATGACCATGGTCGGAAAGGCGCCCAGGCCGCCGATGTTGGTGATATAGCCGCTCAACCCGTGCTCATAGGCAATGGTCTGCTCGCTGTGTTCGATGGCCTCCAGGTCGATCTCGGGCGCCAACATCCGCGTGTAGACGGTTTCGATGCGGTCCCGGGGACTGACCACCATCTTCTTGGGCGGCTCGGTGAAAGTAAACTGGACCGGCGGCGCGGCCCGCCCGAAAACGGCAAAATCTGCCGCCACCAGTTCCCGGCCGACCTGCCCCTGGATCACCTGTTCGACAGTCTGGCGGATGGATTGCTGCTCGGCCCGCTTCTCTGCCAACTGCGTCTGAAGCGTGGCGACTTCCGGGTCATCTCCAGCGTCGCTGTTGCCGCTGACCACGCGGTTGATCGCGGCCTCAATCTGCTGCATTTCGCCCGCGCGCGCCAGGTACGCCCGCACCAGATCGGCGCCCTGGTCAGCGGTCAAGCTGCTGGCTGGCTGTGCGAAAAACGCGTCGATCTTCTCGCCCACCGCATCGATCTCCCAGCCGACTAAGTCAAAGCTCCAGCCCGCGGTAGTCATGCCCAGCGTTCGCAGACGCGCTTGATTGGCAGGCAACGCGCTCCCGCCGATCAACAGCACAGAAGCCGTCAACACCAGCGCCCACCAGAACCAGCGGCGCGCCACAAAATGCAGACGATGGCCGGCTGCAGCCGCGTCGAGTCAGCGGTTGTCCTGGGCTACTGACTTCACTTGGGGTTTGATTCACGCTCATGGCCTGGGTTACAATCTACGGGTCGGCAATTCGACGCAAGTATAGCACAGGTCAAGGCGACATTTGGGGTCAATCGGCTACTTTTTAGCCAACCCTAATCTTCATCTCATGTGGCGAAATCAGGCAAACGTATGGTGTCGAACGGCTCCAAAATGAACGGCTCCAAAGCGAACGGCTCTGAAGTGAACGACCCAGAGTTGAACAGTGCGAAGAGTAACAGCATTGAGGCTTTTATCCTTGCGATGCCCAAAGCGGAGCTCCACATCCACCTGGAGGGGGCGATTGGACCGGCGACGTTGTTGGAGTTGGCACAGCGCCACAACGGGTTGGCCGCGTTACCCGCCACCGACCTGGAGGGGCTGCAAAAGTGGTTTGACTTTGTCGACTTTCCCCATTTCATCGAGATCTATCTGACCATTTCGACGCTGTTGCGCACGCCCGATGACTTCGCGACGATCGTCTATGCCTGTGGCGAGGAGATGGCCCGGCAAAACATTCGCTACCGCGAGGTGACCTTTACGCCCTTCACCCACACCCATCTTCAGGACAAAGGCTTGTCCCTCCGCGATCTGCTGGACGGGCTGGAAGCGGGGCGCGAGGCGGCGCGGCAGGCCTTTGGCGTGGAGATGGGCTGGGTCTTTGATATCCCGCGCAACGCCAGTTTTGACCCGAATGCGCAGGGTTCCTACGACCCGTTCCCCGCCGAGCAGACGCTGGATTATGCGCTCCTGGGCCAAGATCGGGGCGTGGTCGGCTTTGGGTTGGGTGGCTATGAAGTGGGCGCGCCAGCCCAACCGTTTGCACACGCCTTTCGCGCCGCCAAACAGGCAGGGCTTCGCTCCCTCCCCCACGCCGGCGAGACGGAGGGACCAGCCAGCGTCTGGGCGGCGATGCGCGAGCTGGGCGCCGACCGCATCGGCCACGGTGTGCGCGCCATCGAGGAGCCAAAGCTGCTGGTGCAACTGGCCGATCAGGGCATCCCGCTGGAAATTTGCCCGACGAGCAACATCTGCCTGCATGTCTATCGTCGCCTGGCCGAGCATCCCTTTCCCCATCTGGACCGCATGGGTCTGATCGTGACCGTCAACAGCGATGATCCCCCGCTCTTCAACACGACGTTGACAGAAGAGTATGGCCTGCTGGCGCGTGAGTTTGGCTATGACCAGGCGGCGCTCGCCCGGATCGCTCGCAACGGCTTTGTCCATTGCGCCGCACCAGACGAACTGAAGCGCCAGTTGTTGGCGGAATTCGATGGCTGGGTGAACACAGTGCGCTTGGGCGTTGCGGATCACCCGCCGAGAGGTTCAACATGAGCGCCGTACGCATTGTTTGGGGCGACCGCGCGGGTCTGTCCGCGCTCACATCCGGCTTCAATCGCGGCTTCAGCGACTATAAGTATGGAGTCACTTTTGACAACACCCAGATGGCCCGTTTTCTGAACAATTCTGGGGTGCGCCTCGAAGATTCGGCCATCTTGCTGGGCCGCGAGGATGGCGGCTGGGTGGGCGTCGGCTGTGCGCTTCTGGCAACCCACGAGCACGCTGCATGGTGCGGGGGGGCTTGCCGTCGCGCCGGAATACCGTCGCCAGAGCCATGCCCGGCAGTTGATGCTGTTGCTCCATCAGCGCGCCATCGCGCGCCGGGCGCGGCAGATGCAGTTGGAAGTGCTGACAGAAAATGAAGCCGCGCGTTCCTTGTACACCAATCTTGGATATCGCCAGATCCGACGACTGTTGATCTGGGAGTCTCAGGAAAGGTTTCCCCCGCCAGAACAGAACGCGCTTGCGTTATCCCACATTGACGCCCAGCAAGCGATCCAGGAAGCGGTGAAATGGCATGAGCAGAAGCCGGCGTGGCAACGCAGCGTCAATCATCTGGGCTGCTCGCTGGCAGATTTGCAAGCTTTTATCGCGATCGATCAATGGGGGAGGGCCGCCGCTATCATCATCTGCCATCCCATCACGGCTGGCAAAGATGGTCAGCCGATCATGCGACTGGGAGATGTCTGCGTCAGCCCTGTACTGGAGGCAGATGGGGTCGGCCATGCGCTCTTTGGCGCACTTTTTACACAGCATCCCGAATGCCGCTTTGTCTTGCTAAACGAGCCAGAGAGAAGCCGGCTGAATCCCGCGCTGGAGCACGCCGGCTTCATCGTCACCGAGCAACAGGTCGAGATGCAGATTGAGTTGGCGTCGCCCAGACCCGCGCAGCGGGCTGACCAACGTTAGGGGCTAGAGAACCGATGGCATCACCCAACCAGCTTTTGGACTATAACAGCGGCGCCTATCGAACTGGCGATGTCAAGCCGGGAATCCCATCGCGCATGTGGCCGACTGGCATCTTCTGTGTACGCTGCTGGTGGATCATCTACAAGGCCAGCGCCAGTGCGCAAAAGGGCAATTTTGGCGGCAAAGAATTTGGGGGAGAGCAGCTTCGCCGTTCTCAAGGCGCTCGAGAGCGTCGGCGTGAAAATCGAACTCGCCGGGCTGGACAAGATCGGCGCCGTGGACGGTCCTTGTGTCTATATCGCCAACCATATGAGCACGCTGGAAACATTGGTGCTGCCTGGCATTGTGCAGCCCGTCAAGGATGTCACCTTCATCGTCAAACGGGGCATCATCGAGTATCCGATCTTCAAACATGTCATGTTGGTGCGCGACCCCATCGTGGTGGATCGGGTGAACCCGCGCGAGGACTTGCAGGTGGTGATGAGCCACGGCGCCGAAATCCTGAAATCGGGCAGATCACTGATCGTCTTCCCCCAAACCACGCGCACCTTCCAGTTCGAGCCTGAACGGTTCAACACGATCGGTGTCAAGCTTGCGCGACGTGCCGGCGTGCCGGTTGTCCCGGTTGCGGTCAAGTCGGATGCATGGACCAACGGCCGCGTTGTCAAGGAATTTGGCAAGATCGACGTATCCAAAGTCGTTCATCTGGAGTTTGGCGACGCACTGCACATCCAGGACCGGGGGGCGGAGGAACACCGCGCGATCATCGACTACATCTCCGAGCGGCTGGAAACATGGAGCGCGCTGGATGAGACCCCCGGCAGGTGAGACGAACCACGGCGAAGCTATGCAGGGTCTTGCGCACAACAGACCATGATAGACCACGGCAGACCACGACAGACAAGCCCCTTCGATTCACAACATAGTCAGTTTTTGGACACAAGATGGCGCCCATCCAACAGAGCATCCAGGCCGACATCTATGTACACGCCTCACGGGGTGCGGTCTGGCGACACTTTGGGGCCATCTCGCTCTGGCCGGAATGGTACCCGCGTGTGCTTTCAGTTCGCTGGATCGAAGGCGAGCCGTGGTCCGAAGACGCCGTCATGCAGGTCTTTGTGAAAAACTCGTTGGGGATGACAGCCAGCGGACTCGGTGTTGTGCGGTTGTGTCTGCCAGAAGAACGCGCCGTGTGGGAAAACGCAATGTCGGGGCTGACCACCGTCTGCATCGCTCGCTTCGAGGAAAACGTCGGCGGCTGCAAACTAACGCTCAAAAAGAGCTACCACGGTGTGGGCGCAGTCGCCATCCCGCTGCTCAAGAATGGGCAGCGGCGTGCTTTGACGCAGGCGCTGCAAAATCTGAAGAAGATTGTCGAAGGGCAGCCCCGCTAGCGCGGTGGAACACAGAAGCTGACGCATCCAAGACGGGATCTGAAGCAGCGTGAAGCTCTTTGGACGCGAGACTCCGATTCAGCGGAGCTTGGTGCGGCGCAGATAGCCGCGCAGACGCTGCCAACGTTCAACCGCGCGACCGGTTGCAGCCTTCCGCTGGTCGGCAACGGCATATTGTGCCAGACTCACATCGTCGCTTAACGCACTGACTTCGCGGGCAATGTAGCGACCGGTATCCTGCTCGCGAGTCTGATGGGAATTCACAAAGTTGGCCAGTCCATGGCCATACTCCAGCACCGTTTCGCCGGGGTCCATCGGTCTCCCAACACCTCGCCCCCAACGCAAAAGCCCCTGCCACGGATCCTCGCGCCGGAGCCGTCGATTGACAGCCAGTCGATAGCCTCCCCAAAGAACCAACGCCAGCGGCGCCAGCCAAAACAACATCTGCCAATTCCACGTAACCCCATCCTCTTCGACCGCCGGCGCGGTGCGGGGCGCAGCGGCGCGCCACTGGAGTTGAACTCTGGAATGCCGATGCGGGTCAACTCGGTTCGACCGGCGGTCGGCTCGAAGGGAATCCAGCCGTATTCAGGAAAGTAGACCTCGGGCCAAGAGTGTGCCTCGGCCTCGGTCACCACCCACAGGCCGGTGGGATAATCCCACTGGCCCACGGCAAAACCGGTAGCAAAGCGAGCGGGCAGACCTGCCAGCCGCGCCAGCACGATAAAGGCGGTAGCGTAATAGTCGCAATAGCCCCGCTGGAGATCAAAGAGGAAGAAGTCGGCTACATCTTCCACCGCGGCCGGTGGCTCTGGCACGGAGAGATCATATTCATAGCCGCGCAGGAATGCCTCGATGGCTTGCGCCTTTTGAAACTGGGTCTCCTGGCCGTCTGTCAAGTCCGCAGCCAGCGTCCGTGTGCGCTCGGTGATGGTCGGCGGCAACTCCAGGTGGACGGCATAGGCAGGCGGCAGCGGCTGCTCGTCGTTCCAACTGCCAACCGCATCAAGCATCTCTTCGTTGACAGCAGGGACCGTCGAAACCACGTTGTAGCTGCGCTCGCGCGCCCACATCGCGATCAGGTCGCCGTCGCCGCGTGCTTCGGTTCGATAGTCGGCGCCCGACTCCAGCGGCTCTGGCGCGGCATAGAGCAATTGCGTATTGAAATCCAGAAAAACGCTTTGGGTCAACAATTTACGACCGCGCTGGGGTGGTTCAGTCCAGGGCTGGTCGGCAGCATGGGTCGCACGTTCGACGGTGGGCGGATTCTGCCAGCCTTTGCCATCGTAGACGGTCAGCGTCAGCCCGCGCATGTAATATCCGGGCGGCGG
>JAAUPU010000196.1 GCA_012032975.1 Caldilineaceae bacterium
TCATCAACAGATCGTTGTGGGCGGTGGAATGCTGAAATTCTGGATTCGCCAGCAGCCGATCATAGGTGAACTTAACGTCTTCCGCAGTCACCGGCGAGCCATCATGGAACGTTGCCCCCTCGACCATTTTGGCCGTCCACACGGTGCCATCTTCATTGCTGGTGGCTTCCGTCCCCAGCCAGTTGATCTGCGAACCGTCCGGTGCGATATCGAATAGCTGGTCGTAGATACAACGATTGATTTCGCCTTCCATTCGGCCGCCGATCAACTGTGGATCCTGGGTGCGCAAGTCATCACCGCGCGACCAGACGATTTCCCGAATCGGCGCGCGTCGGGTGCAGTCACTTGACATGCTGTCAGCAGTTCGGCCAGCAACGGCAGGCTCAGGGTGACGCCGGCAGCCTGCAAGAATCGACGACGTGAGAATTGGTGCGACATGAGCGGGTTTCCTCCTCTTGCGATAGTGGGTGGTGAGTGATCAAATAGTGGTGAACGGTATGGAGAACGATACGGTGCGATGGTTGTTGTGCAACACGCTAGCGAAAGCCAATGTCATGACAAGAGCATAAAGACAGAGTGGACGGAAATAGAACGCTTGCGAGAGGTTGAATTGTAGGGATAGAAGTAATAAAAGGATAGCATACTCAAAATAGATTCGCCAGTCGGAAAATTGACTGGCGCAGGATGGATTGTTCTTGCGGGACATGGCTATTTTCACAAAGAGGGTGAGGGAAGAAGCCGACGAGGTTCGGCTCCGATTGACCTCGATTCGTGGTTCCGTCGTCCACTTCAACGTGCCGGCCGCCGCTATGTAGCATACTTGAAGCGCTACACCCAAAAACCTTTGTGCTTTGCGCCTGCCCTAGGATTCGTGTATACTTTTTCCACCGCAACCTTATACGAAATTTAAGATAGCCCCCTTGGACAACTCGCTTTCCTTATCGAACCGATGCAGCGTTTTTCGTCCGACCATCGAGCGAAGCCACACGGAAATGATGAGAAGATCTTTCGAGAATATGCCCGCGCACGGTTCTCGTTTCTTCGCATTCTCACCGGCGCTATGTGCGCAAAGGAACAGAGGAAGAAGCTGATCATCTTGCATTTCTTTGCGTCTCTACGCCCAGTAGACCGTTCCACTATGGCTTGACCAGAACACCCTTTCCTTGAATCAAGAGAGTTATTGATATCTTCCTCAACTTGACTTTCAGTCTTGTCGTCTGACGGTATGGACCCAATCTACAACCACTTTCTACCACATCAGGAGGAACTACGATGAACGATTCAGGCCCACGCCACACCCTCACACGCCGTCGTTTTCTGCAGAGCACGGCGACTTTCGCCGCAACGGCCGGTCTACTCAGCGCCTGTGCACCGGGACAAGTTGGCGTCGCGCCACAGTCCGACGGTGGCGAAGCCCAGCCACAGGGCACCAAGGATGTCTACATCACAACGTTGGCCGCTTTTGCCGATATGGGCATGCGAGACTCTACCGCGTTGCTCAATGAAGTGACAGAGGCGAACGGCGTTCGCTATACCCTGGAAGAATCCCCTGAAGGCTGGGAAACCAAAGCACTCGGTATGATACGGGATGATGAAGTTCGCTGGAGCGCAAACGGCATCGCCAATGCAGGCAACCAGTGGAACTACATTCAGATGGGCATGGTCCAGCCTTTGGACGATCTCTTGCAGTCGTCCACTATCGAGTGGGGCAAGGACATGCAGAATGCATTCATGTATCCGAATATCTACGAGGCCACCCAATTCGAGGGCCAGACCTACTACATTCCCATGAAGCTCAATATCCATCTCATGGGCTATCGCCAGGATTACATCGAGGCGGCTGGCTATGAAGCGATTCCTGAAACCTGGGACGAGTTCGAAGTGATGTTGGGCAAGCTCAAAGAGACGGGTGAGGCGGAAAAGGTCGTGCCCTTTGCCGCACGCAAAGAGATTTTCCGTACGCTGGGCACTGCCTTCACCACGTTCATCGAGAACCCCTATGACGAAGATAACCGGCTGAAGATCGACAGTGAGGAATGGCTGCAATGTATCGCCATGTTCAAGCGTTGGTTTGATGAAGGGTACACCAACCTGGAACTGCTGCAGGATCCAGGCCCCGACTGGCAAAAGGGCAAGGTTGCGATCGGGATTGACTCGCACTCGTGGATCCGCATTGGCCGATCAGTTTGGGGCAATGATCTGGTGCAGGGAACTGTGCCACCCAAGACGGTGGCCTCAAATCCCAAGCGAACGTGGGTGCATTTGGACTCTGGCTTTGTCTTTGATGGAGCGCCGGACGCACAAGAAGGTCTGGACTGGCTGCTCAGTGTATTAGGCCCCGATGGTGCCCCCGCTGACCGCTACTGGAGCGGTACATTGTCATTCTCTGGCATGCCGGTTCACCGCGCTCAATATGACAAGCTAATTGCGTCGAACAACACGTATCCTGAGTTGGTCGACGCCTACGAAGCCGTACCCAACAGCGTGCTCCAGCCAATGCCAGCCGGCAAGTACTATCCCGTTATTCAGGCCAAGATTTGGCCTTGGCTTGAGCGGTATTGGGGTGGCGAGGTATCGGCTGAGGTCGCCATGGAAAACACCTTGTCCGAGGTTGAAGAAGAACTGGCCAAGCAGGTCGGCTAGCGCTGAAGTCAATAGACTCCAGGTTCTTCAGTTGCGGATATCGGGCCAATCGCAACTGGTCTCGACCCATTTTCTTCTGAATCAAACACAGGTGGCCGTTTTCGTCGTAAACGCCACCTGTGTGCATGAAGCTTGCCGGGAGAGTAGTCCGTGGCCGAGAGTACCGATCGCCGACCAATTTCAGCGCTAGATGATATCAGTCCACCTGAAGAGGCGAGTATCACCAAGAGGTGGTGGTCATCGGTGCGGTCGATCCGTGGCGGGCGCAAGGGCGATCTGACCATGGGATACCTGTTTATCCTGCCTGCGCTTGCCTTGTTTGTGGTCTTTCAGGCCTATCCGCTTGTGCGTGGGTTTACAATTGCCTTCTCCGACTACCGATTCTTGTTGCCAGACCACCAGCCGTTTAATGGTCTGGACAACTTCGTAGAGATGTACAATGATCCGCTTTTTTGGGAGTCATTTAGGCGCTCGATCGTCTATACTTTAATCTATACGCCTGTAAATATTTGCCTCGGGCTGGCAATCGCTGTTCTTATCTCGCGGATCCATCGGCCAACTGAGGCCGCTGTCTATCGGGTGATCTCGTACCTTCCGGTAGTGTTGCCAATTGCAGTGGCTCTTTTGCTGTGGAAGCAGTTACTTCATCCTGAATTTGGCTATCTCAACTACTTCTTGCGCGAGATCATTGGAATCCCCGACCCTCCAGCCTGGCTCGCCGACCCCACCTGGGTCGTACCCACGATGGCGATGGCGGCCGTGTGGAAAAACGTGGGGCAAAACGTCCTGCTATTCTTGATTGGTCTCTACAACATCAATGGAGAACTCTACGAGGCGGCATCCATTGATGGGGCCGGTGGTTGGAATCAATTCTGGTATATCACACTTCCGCTGTTGCGTCCGACACTCGTGATCGTACTTGTGTTGGCTGCCGGTATCATTGGCACGGCGGAGGAATCGTTGATCCTCTTTGGCCGCACCAGCGCCGGTCCCCAGAATGCGGGGATGCTCGTGGGGCGCTACTCCTATGATATCGCGTTCCTTGTTGGTGACATGCGCTGGGGCTATGCCGCAGCCATGAACCTGATCATGGGCATCGTTTCAGCGCTGATGGCCGTCTTGGTCTTTCGCTTCTTCCGCTCGGAACGTGTGTCATGAGCCAGCAGACATTGTCAACCGTTCAGACCAAAACGTCGAGCCGGGCAAGCACGGTCAGTCGCATATGGGGTAGGCGCAATCAAATTCTCTTGCGTCTCGTCTTGCTGCTGCTATTGCTGGCATTTCTGCTTCCTTTTGTTTGGGCCATATCGGCGTCGCTCAAGACGCGTCGAGAGCTCTTTGTAGAAATGCCCTCGCTATTCACGTTGAACCCAACGCTGGCAAACTACGAGTACGTGCTGCAACGTATGCCAGCATTTGTGACCTATTTTCAAAACAGCACCATCGTAACCGTCGGTGCAGTCCTGCTACAGGTGGCCGTCGCGGCATTGGCTGGTTATGCATTTGCCCGGCTCGACTTTCCTGGGCGAGACGCGATTTTCTACTCGATGATCTTACTCACCTTTGTGCCGAGAGCCGGCGGTCTTATGGCTCAATACGAATTGATGAGTTTCCTCAATCTGCGCAACAGCCTCCTGGGCCTGATTCTTGCCTTTGCATCTGGAATACCGATCCCGATCTTTATCATGCGCCAGACTTTCCTGAACCTGCCGAGAGAGTTTGAAGATGCAGCCATGATCGACGGCTGCAACCGCTTCAACGCCTTTTTGCGCGTCATGCTACCCATGGCGACAGGGGGTATGCTGGTCGTTGGCCTGTTTGAGTTCATACGGGTCTGGGGCGAATACCTTTTCACCCTCACGATGATCGACCGTCCCGACCTCTATACGTTGGGTATGGGGATCGCTATGCAGTTTGTGGGATTGGCGCTGGAGGATGGTGAGTTTACTAGCTATGGCGCCGAGGCAGCAGTCTATCTCTTGACTTCAGCGCCAGTCCTGATTCTGTTCATTCTCTTCCAGCGCATGTTCATCCGCGGCATGATGGAGGGGCTAAAGCTATAAGTATGCTAATCAACTATTTTATGGGGCGCGCTAGACTTGGCCACGTCTCAAGACTGCGTCGCTAAATTCACGGTCCGAAACGGAAACGACTGCGTACAAGCATCCTCTCTTTTCGTCGACTTTGGTGACAAAGCCTGACGAAGATCAAACTACAACCTCTGACCACACCAATCCAAAAAAGGGGAAGAACATGGAAACCATTCGTTTGGCAATTGTCGGCTGCGGGGGTATGGGCCACCGCCATCTCTACGCGCTGGCCGAGTTACAGCGCGCCGGACTGTCTCGCTTCGAACTGGTCGGCGCGTGCGACCCGGTGACCGCAAATGCTGAATCACTGGCCGAGCAGGCCGAGGAGTTGCTCGGCTCTCGCCCGACCGTTGTCGGCGCGATGGCAGGTCTGGTAGCGCTGGACGTGCAGGCGGTGGACATCACCACGACGCCCCGCTACCATCACAACCTGGCTATCGAAGCGCTCGATCACGGCTGGCACGCCATGGTCGAGAAGCCGGTCGGACTGACGGTGCGCGCCTGCAATCTGATCCGCACCGCCGCGGCCAAGAGCGACCGGGTGGTCAGCGTGGCCGAGAATTATCGCCGCGACCCCATCAACCGGACCGTGGGCAAGCACCGTGCTCGACAGCGGCGTCATCGGCGCGCGCGCTTTATGATCCACAACTACGGCCGGCGGCGGCAACCAGATGATGATCTCGGTCTGGCGCCACCAGAAGGACCAGAGCGGCGTGCTGCTGGACGTGGGCGTCCATTTTGCGGACATCATGGAATATTACATGGGTGACATCGAGTCGGTCTATGCGCAGACCCGGCTCCACGAGCCGATCCGCCACAACCCGGCCGCGCCGGCGAAACGCCCCAGTCCAGCCCGAATCCCATCTATGGCCGCTGGCAGAAAGAGATGCCCGCCCAGTTCGAGGCCACCGCAGAGGATGCGGTCTACGCCACCATCAACTTTGCCAACGGCGCGGTCGGTCAGTACATTGAAGAACACGCCACCCACGGACAGGGATTCTGGACGCGCCAGATCTACGGCTCAGCCGGATCCATGGATCTGCCCAACGACCGCAGCGGCAGACCCCTTTCGCTGACCTTGGGCCGTAGCGAAACCATCTCCGACGGCGCGGTGCTGGACCTCGCTCCCGACTTCCGGCTGGACCGCGCCACCGCGACCCTCTTCGGGGGTGATCGGCTGTGGCAGTATGATTTCCCCTTCCAGGAGACTGACCGCAAGCTGGTTGCGGTCGAATACGCCGACTTTGCCGGCGCGATCCTGGGTGAACACGCCATCGATGTCGATCTGGAACAGGGCACACGTTCGGTCGCGGTTTCATACGCGTTGCTCGAATCGGGCGTGGCAGGTCGCGTGGTTACGCTGGAAGAGATGCTCGCCGAGCAGGTGGACGCCTATCAGACCGACATCAACGAGGGGATGGGAATTTGAGCGGATTGCTCATGCTGCGTGTGAGAGATCCACACAGCCATCGACAACCAATCAGGAGACCAATCA